>CAINDQ010000159.1 GCA_903847465.1 uncultured Candidatus Peregrinibacteria bacterium | reverse complement strand
CACTCACATAATGTCCGAATGCGGATTTTATTTCTCTTTTCTTTTTGTCTGCGACGAAATATCTATAAATCCATGCGGCGATATACGAAAGAACAATCGCGATAAATGGATAAATCATATTTGGAATAAAGCCCGAGAAATATGAAATACGAGCAAAGATATAATAGCTGAACAAAGCCAAAACTACCGCCACAGAAGAAACTATAATTCCGGCAAAATTAAAGACGAGGGCGAGCACAAAAGAAATCAAAAGAATCATTATGATCGTGCTAAACCTCGATTGATTTGAGAGAAACTTTTGATCAAGGATGGTTTGGATTTCGTTGGCGCGGAATTCGATTCCAGGCATAAATGTTTTATTTGAGCGAGGAGTCAGAATGCGATCCTGCCCTTCTTTTAGCGTCGTTACGCCGATCAGGACTATTTTATTTTCAAAAGTATTTGGGTCGAAATTTTTATTCAAAACATCCACGAATGGAATTATTTTGAAACTGTATGGATTGCCAAAAAAGTTTATATTTAGTTTGCCGTCTTCGGTTGGAATTTGGAGATCATCTTTGCCAAGAAATTTTTTCACACTGGCGAAAGCGAGGTCGTCGTAGGATTTTTTGTCTTCGAAATTCGTGAAAATTGGTTGCACTTTTCTTGCCACTCCATCAGGATCAAGATCCATCGTGGTAATGCCTATTTTCGGGTTATTCTTGAGAAATTTCGAGATTGGAAAATTGGAAGAATTGAATTCTTCTGAAATTGTTCCCATCAAAACGATGTTGGTAAATTTCGCCAATTCATCCGCGAAGGTATTATCAGATGGATGATTCATCATCGTAAAATAACCGGAAATTTCTTTTTGATATGCGGAAAGTTTTTCGTCAGAAGTTAGTTTTGATTCTGCGGATTTTTTGATCTCGCTGATTTGTTGAGTGGTGATTCCTGAGGAATAAGTATGAAAAAGAATATCGAAGGCAATCACTTTTGGATTTTCTTGTTCGAGAACCTTGAGTAATTTTGCATAATTTTCTCTACTCCAAGTACTGAAACGGCCAATCCCAGGCAAAGTTGCCTGAGTGCTTTTATCGTCAATTCCAATAATCACAACGTCCTTTGACGGCTCATTTCTCGTGTAAAGCGAGTCTGCGATGCGCAAATGCCAAGCATGAAAAACGTCTGGCGCGACAAGCGTCGCGGAAATAGCAGTTATCACCAGTGAAATTAAAACTGCTGCAAAAATTCTGCCTTGTAATAATTTGAGTAATTTCATCTGATTATTATAGCAGATTTTTGGCTTTGGGAAAAGGTCTAAGGCACCAAAGCTTGCAACCAGCCGAGTTCATTTGTCGGAGGATAGCTTTCGACTTTTTGATGAACTCCTGAGGTGACTGTTCTTTGAATGGTAATTGCTTCCGGCGGTTCGCCCGGATACTGAGCCATATCAGCCGCGGATGGCTGCATGGTGAGCAAAATCGTTACTGATGGATGCGACTGGATAGCTGTTTCGGCGTAGCCTTTGTACGGATCTTCAATTGGGCTGATGATGAATTGGACATCCTCTACCGTGCTGCGGAATGGGGTGATGGGGATGAATGGAGAAGAAGTTAAGCTGATTAACATGGTTTTTAAATCATTTTGAGTGGCGATGGATAGGCCGAGGGTGGTGATGTTTGATTCATTTAGATGACCATCATTGCCAATCATTGCTGGAGGGAATTTAGGGTCAGTAAATGGAGTTATTAAATATTTCTTAATAAGAGTTGGGTCTGGATTGCACGTATAATTTGGATTACAGGTGAAAAGATCGGGGATTCCATTTTGATCGCTATCGATACCATCCAATTCGAGCATGCTTAGTGTGTAATCTTCTAGAGATGAGGTTGATTTGATGAACTGTCGTCCAATAATTGTTTTTTTATTTCCTGCGGCGTTAATTAAATACAGTTCACTGTCTGTAAAAGTTTTTGGCGTGCAGGCTCCAAGATCGCAAACGGCATTTGACTCCTCTTCTGCCTTACCGCTTCCATCATATGGATTTTTACCGGTATTTTTGTCTTTGGAGAGTTTGTATGGGAAACGACATTGGGCGATAGGGGTGCCAGGGATCGTGCACTCAACACCGAGATTTTTGGGATTTGTCCCGGGTTCACCATTCTCTGTATTATTAACATATGTCAGCCCCGGATCATAAAACCTACTAGAATAAACACCGTTATACAGGCCATATGCTGGGAATGGATCGGTAGTGAACTTAAGCTTTTCTTTTTGGATATAATTAATGCTGTAATATTCATCATAATCAATCGCATTGTTGTGAATGAGATTGGCAAGCTGTTCCATAACCACACGCGAGTCGTCATAAACGGCATTCAAAATTTCGCTGCGTTTTTCAACCTTGATGATGTCAAAAAGAATTGCGGTTGAAAGAGAAATAACTATTACAAAAAGGCTGGAGGCGATCAGTATCTCAATTAAAGTAAAACCTTTTTTTTGGCTTCTGTGTGTCATTGCAGATAGTTGGTTAGAACTTCTTCGCCGGTGATTGAATAAGGTTTTGTGCCTTCGTACCATTGGACGATGGAATCGATAGTGATGGATCCAGGCGCTTGAGCCACCACCCTGATGGCTCTGTAAAAAACAGGGGTTCCGGTTGCATTATTTTCGTATCGACCGGTAGCGTCAGCTAGAGATAGTGCATATAGGGTTGGGGTAATATTCGGATCGAAAGCAACTGCCTGAGATGTAGCCGTCCATTTGTCAGTCTCAAACTTCAGCAAATAATCGTTGGAGGCACCTCCATCTTTGTATTGAAAACTAGTTGCGGTGGCACAATCATTTCCGTCTTTACTTGTCATATTCTCTATCACCAACCAGCACGTATCTTTATCAATCGGAAATTTCATCCAATTTGTGTCGCGAATATTTTTGACAGCTTCAAGGCCTTCGTCGGCAAGATTCTGGGCGATGAGATAATTTTTCGACAAAGAAAGTCCTTGCACGGCGGACATTATTGCTGATCCTGCTGCGGCTGAAGCGACAGTGATAATTGTCAGGGCAATGAGCACTTCGAGCAATGTTTCGCCTTTTTTTGAGAAAATTTTTGACATTTTTTTAAGAGAAATCTACTTATGGCGTTACCACAGGTGCTGGAGTGATAATTGTTGTCGCGTCGATTGCTTCAGCAATTCCTGAGCGCAAAAATATTGAGATTTTTTTTGTTAACGGTGGTTCTTTTGTGTCTTTTAAAGTCAAAATGATGTATGGTCCGGTGAATTGAAGCGACCCTGTTCCAGTTATATTCCCCGAAGCTACAACTTTAATTTCCGTTGGAGAATAGAGGAAGGTCAAATTGCTATTTGTATCAAAAGTGTATGGATTGGTTACTGAAGGAGCATCAGCAACCTCAAGAGTATATTTCGTAGCATCGAAAGAATATGGCTGGCCGAGATCGACATCGCTACCTGTCCCAGTAGGATCATATCCATTCTGTGTATCACTCGTTGTGAGATCGGCAAAAACAGTAACGGTGATTAGATCGCCATCATTTGCAATATAAAGACCATACGCAGATGGAATTCCCATTCCTTCTGGAACGCCGAGATCCACCGCTTTCTGCGTTACCGCGTCCATTCTTACTTCGCGAATTTTGTTGAAAATTTCCTTAAAATTATTCAGAAAAACAAATTGCCTCTGAGTGTTTATAGTGGATGTCATAGCCGCAATCGCAAGGATGGCCATGATAGTGATCACCAATAGAATTTCAAACAAAGTGAATCCTTTTTTTGATGTTTTGTACCAATGGATCATGAGGCTGTGTACGAATGAATGAGAGGCTGATTTGATTATATGGGAATTTTGGAAAAAAGCAAAAATCTCTGCCGTGAAGGATGGCTAGGAAAAACTTAGGAAGAATGAAAAGCTATTTATTTAATAAACCAAGGCGTTTGCGGAGCAAAGCTCCAAAGGCAGTAGCCATAAGCAATACGAGTGTTCCTTTACCGCCGGTTTCTGGAGATGAAGACGAGTTACAACCCTTACTACCACCTTCTGTTGTTATTGTATCATTTCCACCTTCTGGGACATCTGTGAGCGCTACATCTTCTGCTGTTATCACGTCTTTTGGCACCTCTGCAAAATCCGCTAACTCTGCAGTCTCCGGTACGCCTATATCATTTGCCACCTCTGCAACTTCCACTGGCTCTACCCCTTCCACTACTTCTGCGCCCTCTACCACTATTCCTCCTTTTTCTTTCGTTATACTTTTCACCTTATTATCTTCATAATTGCCCAATTGAGCTATTAATCTTGTATAAATATCTGCTTCCTGTAGCGATAGCTCTGGATGATGTTCTATACAAGCAGCCAACTCGTCGGCGAGATAAACTTTTTCTTGTGGTAAGGTCTTATCATTACTCTCATACCACATACATCCCTTCTCAATGTCTGCCTGAAATATTTTACCTTTCCCTTCAGCAGAATAATCAAGAAGATCTGTTAAATATTTAGTACCAACGATTCCGCTATCCATTCCTTCTCCATATGGCCTAGTCGAAATTCCCTGTCCATTGTCATCAACACCAAATGTTCCACAAACAAGTGCGCATCCTTCTTTAGCACATTCGACAATGGCTTCTGGGCAGGTTGCGTTGCTTGATAAAAGCATCTCTGCAGGAAGAGTTTCACCATCGTTTTTGACATCCATTGCAAACGAACAATCATTTCCACCTTTATTGCTGATTCTTGCTACTCCTGGAACCGTATAGTCCGGGGGATTGCAATTGGCAGGGTCTATTTCAGTTATAAAGTTTGGAGTAGTGGCGTCTATTTCCGTTCCATTGTCAGTGGTTGTCCCCTCATCCACTGGGACTGAACTATCGACTCCTGGGTCTATACCTGGGTCCGCTGTTGTGTCTTCTGGCGGAGCGTCTGGTGTTGCTGTATCAACCGGAGTGTCTTCAACTGGTGGGTTGTCTTGAATTACATCTGCTACTACCCCTTCTGAAGTATCAGGAACCGCATTATCTGCAACGGCGTTATCTGGGGTTCCTTCGTCTGGGGTTGTTCCACCACATAGAGCGGCGGTAGTTTCTGGGGAACAGCCTTGTCCTACACAGGGATCAGCACAACAATCGCTTGGCAAGTCATTAATCCCCAAATCATTAGTCCCAAGACAATATCCATCACGAGGCGTTGGGGTGCATTCGTATGCTTTCATTTTATCGTAATCGTCGTTACTAGGAGCTGCCGTAAAATAGAGATTTCCTGTTTTCGTATCGACATATGGACTTTGTAGATAGTGAGATGTTGAGTCGCCTACCGTTAAATCGTAATTTGCTTCATTTAAAAGGCTCCATCCTGTATTAGAATCATATATAAACAGATGAGAATTCTTAGTTGGAATATAATTATAAGGAGAGGTATCACTATTCTCTACGGCAACTATTGCAAAATTACCAACGACATCGACTCCAAGAGTTTTTGCCGGTATTGGGATATGTACTGGTGTAGCATCATTCTTCATGTCTTTGTAATTGAATCCAGTTCCTGATCCTCCAGAATAGTAAAGAGATGGGGAGTGGAAATTCATCATGCCAGGTAATGGCCCTGTTATTGTTTTCCCTGGTGAGTAATCGGAGGACCTAAGAGAGTCTAGACTTTGAGTATATTCATTTAAATATTCATCCCTAGATACATAAAGTTTTCCTTCTTCCCCTATAGCTATGTCATATTCGTCTTCGTATCCCTCAACAGAGGATAAACCATTTATTTTATCTGGAGTGCTCCAAGTGCAACCATTATTTCCACCACAAGACTCGGCGGAATAGAAAATATCCGAACTCGAACCACCATTAATTGTTCCAGCTATTAATGCATATCTTTCTGCGGAAGTGGTCTCAAAGGTTTTTATCGAATTTATATCTGCAAAGGCATCGTTTAAAGCACTCATCGGATTACACCCTACCCAAGAAGGCGGAGGAGGGGTCTCGCCACTTGCAGATCTATTTACTGTTTTATTAACATCTCCGGCAACTTGATCTCTTACACCATCAACAACCAATGCGGACTTAGCCCTTTCTTTCAACCGTTCTCCTTCTCTGTCTTTAGGACTGGTACAGCTAGAGAGCGCTCCTACGCCCGCTACTAAAAGCGATGCTCCTACGACAAGCCTACCGAGTGAGCGTCCTAAACCTGATTTCTTTTTTCCTTCAGGACCACCTTTATCCATAATGTATATTTACTAATTACCCTAGTGAGAGATAATACATGTTTTTTGCTTTTTGGCAAGTATTTTTAATCTTGCAGGGCAAAATCAACAACATTTTTCTTTTGTTCAATAGAATAGCTTTGCTGAAAAGCTTGTCCACCGTAATTGATTTCGGTTTTGAATTGCTGAGTGATGTTGGAAACAGGGACATTTGTGACGATTTGATATTCGAGGTATGGGATGCGTTTAGGCGTAGGAGAGTTATCGAATAATTCATTAGATGATATGGCAAGTTGGAGGAGAGGTTTGTCGATGAAGGTATATTTGGTATCGGGATCTGCTTGAATATAGTTAGAAGGAGTTAGGGTTAGAAAATCTAAAATCGTGTGAGGAGGGGGAGGGTTATTTGGATCATAGTAATAATAAGCTGTTTTACCTTGGCTATCTTGTGAAATAATTTTTAATGAATCCGTTAAAAAATTATTTAAAAAACTTTCGTAAATTTCAGAATTTTCTCCTGTCAGTCTTTTTTTAGGATTGTTCCTCTGTTTAGAATCATTCGGTGTCAGTGCGCATGACTCTTTTAAGCTGGGATTATCGGCAATAGTGCACTCCCCTGATATTTGCCAAACTACTATTGTCTTATCTTGATCAATCGTTCTATTCCCTGGCTCAAATTGATACCTATCCATATTCTTGCAAATATCTTCATATAGACATTCTGGAGTGCTGATTCTGGCTGTGCTCCCACTTGGTGGTATGCAGGTTGTTCTTTCCGCAATCGGTTTGCATGGAGTACGAACGCGAATTTTTAAATCAGTCAGAGTCTTAAGAGCTGTTTCTTCGCCTACTTGTCTTGGAACATTTGGATTTATAATGATTGGTTTTTTATTGGCATCTTCTTCCCCGCTATCGTAATACAAAGGCACTACTACTCTCGAGGTAAAATTATTTCCAAAATTTAGTTTGCCCCAGTTGCATGGATGGTTGAGAGGATTGTCTTCGAAAAGTGAAGTAGCAGCTTGTGTAGTCGCTTGGTCTCCTTCTCCAGCAACTGCTGTAGCTGTATTGTAATAATCCTGTAGCATATCCACAGTTGTGAATTTTCTCATTGGACTGCAGTCTAAACCGGCGTCACCGGTGTTTGCGTTTGGGACTGTGAACCATGGTGGAGTAGTAGGAGAAACAGTATATACTGGTTCCAAATTCCTTCCTTCAACCGTACATTTCACCACATCATTTGCTGCGACTGTAGAGCCTGGATTGTTGGGATTTGTAGTATTCGCTTCTTTCGCACAGTCGTCTTCATTCAACGAAAATCCGGCTTCTTGATTTTGAGCACGAAGCAATAATTTTTCTTTTGCACTCTCGGTCATTAGGCGGGCTTGCCACTGGTTTTTGAAGGCTTTGATACTGCCCGTCGTGTTGCGCACGACACTGCCGACGCCTACCGCAAAGACGATCAATAAGACCGAAAGGCCAAGGCCGATGATGATCGTGGCACCTCTTTTCTTTGGCGATAATTTTTTGAAGAATGAGAAGTTCATTGGCAGTTTTATTTTCTACCGACGATTATATCAGTGCTTTGGGAATTGTGACAAGGGAGGTTTTTTATTTTAAGAATATTTTAGGATTTTTTTAAGAAAATTTTAAGAGTGGAGGGTATAAGGAAAAATACCATGCTTGAATTTACCAATGAACAATTTAGGGACGTAAAAGAAAAAGGCGAACTGTTGTATAAATCAATTCGTGAGGTTTATTGTCCGTATTTTCAGGAGAAAGTGTCTTTTGAGACGCACGGGCTTGAACATCTGAAGTTCAAGAACAGAAAGAAAAGACGGTTGGAGCAAGATCAGTATATGAGATTCAAGCTTTTGTATCTTGTGCCTGAAATTCTTAAATTATCACACACTTTACAAGGAATACTTGAGACTAAAAAATTTGAGAGAGTGCGCGTGCATAGTCGAACAGACGTCGTGCTTAAACCGATAAAATACTATGAATTTATTGCGGTCATAAAAAGAAACCGAATGAGAATAATTGTTAAGCAAATAGATGATGGTCATAAATTTTTCTGGAGTATCATTCCATTTTGGGGCATGAACAGGACAACAATGACTAGATTGCTACATGACGGCATACCAGAAGAGGATTAAAAAAAATCCACTTCCTTAAGAAGCGGGTTTTTTGTCGGCGCTTGGTCACAACATATAAGCCGTGAGAGGGCGAACCCTCCAAACGCCGAGGGAAATGTATCAAAATAATTGGAATAAATCAAGGAAATTTCTTCTTAATTCTTCCCTTCTATCACCAATACAAACTCCCCTTTTGGGGCTTTGGTTTTGAAATGTTCTAGGGCTTCGGAAATTTTCATGCGCAAAGCTTCTTCGTAAATCTTGGTCATTTCACGACAGACGGCAATTTTGCGATCGCCGAGAAATTTCAGAAGGTCAGAAAGGGTGCGCAAAATTCTATGTGGAGATTCGAAAATCACAATTGTTCTTTTTTCTTCTTCCAAAGCTTTCAACAAAGTCTGACGGCCTTTTTTCAATGGCAGAAAGCCAAGATACAAGAATTGATGCATGGCGAGTCCACTCATCACAACTGCGGCAAGTAGGCTGGATGGTCCCGGGATTGGAATGATTCTGATGTCTTCTTCGATCGCTCTTCTGATCAAGGTGTAGGCCGGATCGGAGATGCCCGGAGTGCCGGCGTCGGAGACTAGCGCAACTGATTTTCCTTCTTTCAAAATGGCGATTAATTGTTCGAGTTTTGTGTCGTTGCTGTAGGAATGATAACTGATTGTTGGCACTTTTATTTCGTATTTGTTGAGCAAAATCTGGACGTGACGCGTGTCTTCCGCGGCTACATAGTCCACTTCTTTGAGGGTGCGGAGTGCGCGCAAGGTGATGTCTTCGAGATTGCCGATTGGTGTTGAGACGATATATAACATTTTGAATTTTTTATGTGAATAATTTTTTCTTGCTGATAGTGATCGCCGGTTTTTTTACATAAATTGGCATGACTATTTTCACGGATTTTATTTTCTTCGCGGTGATTTTTTTGAGAATTTTTTGGATGATTTTTCCGAAACTTATTTTTGTAGGAATGAATTTCACTCCTTTCAAAGTTTTTTTCTGTTCGGCAGAAATTTCTCCAAAAACTTCTTTGATTTTGTGATCTTTGAGAAACTTGTTTAGAACGTCCAGATTAACTAATTTTGCTTTCTTGGCAGACTCATTGTTTTGGCTTACGTATACGCCTTTACTACCTGCAAAAAGGAGAAGAGCAAGAGATTTCGCCTGTGCTTTTTTCGGCGATGCTTCCCACAAATATTCACAAGTATCAAACCCAAAAAGTTCACAACCATTCAAGTATGCGATTGTGTTTGCGACAGTCACGCCGATACGCAAACCGGTAAAAGAACCGGGGCCTTTTACTACGACAACTCTCTTGATATTTTCAAAAGTTTTCTTATTATTTTTCAGGAGTGCATCTATCGCTGGCATCATTTTTTCCGCTTCATCATTCTTTCCTTGCCAAGATTTTTCAGCAAGAATTTTCTCACCATCAAAGAGAGCAATGGAAGTTTTTGAAGAGGCGGTATTTAAGGCCAGAGAAAGAATATTCATGGCTTATTTATACCTTTTGTTCTTCTTTTCCACAATCTGTTTTTTTCGTTTTTGAATGGTCATTACGGAGCGCTCGAGAGACTGCAAAAGGTCTTTTAATTCATCCAAAGAAAAATGTTTGCCGTTTTGAACATAGCGAATCATTTTGTAACAAGCCTTGTCGACAATTTTTTCGTCGTGGGAGATTTCCTTTAAGGTAAGACGTTTTTTTATTTCAGCTAAAATGTTTTTTCGATCGACTGGTTTTGCGACGATTTTACTTTGCAGAGCTTCGCCTTCGAAAGGGAGGGATTTTAGGGTCATATATTTTGTGTTTATTTTTTGTTTTTTTAATAAAGATCCGTGACTTCTGTTCCGGTATAGTAATATTTTAGAATTTGGACGTAGTTGAATCCTTGATCGGCCATCGCCGCTGCACCGCAGCCGGAAAGGCCAACTCCATGTCCCCAGAAGGCATTATTCTTGCAATAAGAATCCTTTACTGGAACTAAATATGGGATATCTGTGCCCCAAACCGCCTTGGCACTTTTTGTATATGTACCGTCACTGCGACTGAAATATGCGGCTTTGATTAAAGTTCCTTTATATGTGACGACTTGTCCTTTTGTATCTTCTGCCGCCTTCACAACATTTGGGGCGACTTTCTCAAAACTGTATCCTAAATATTTCTGAGAAGTAGCTGGATCATCTTCCAAATGATACGGTTTTCCGGCAAATTTCACACCAATATCCATGTAATATTTGGCATAACTTCTGGCTGCAACTGTAATTGTTTTTATTTTATCCATAGCTGTGGCATTTGGCTCTTCTCCAAGGCCTTTCATATAAGCCTCCAATCCCAATTCATTAATCAAAACGAGCTTTCCGTCCACAATTCGTGCTTCAAGAATTCCTCTGAATTCATTATAAGTGCGCGTAAAATTATTCACTTTCAAAATAGTTCCACTATCCGGAACAAATCTAATCGGTTCGGTTTTTGTATAAGATTTACTTCCCACTGTTACCTTGTAGCCACTACCATTTTGTTCGACTTTTGCGACGTCACTTTTTGATAAAGTCGCTACCGTGCTACTACCGCTTTTTATTGTGTATGAGCCATTTGCAGAGATTTCTGGTGTTCCGGTAAATGTTAATTTTATTCTAATATCATTTTCTTTTCCGGAACTCTGCTTGATATCTTTGGAAATGCTAGAAGTGTTTGTTACATTGGTTGGAATCGTAGCAGTTGGCGTCGTAGTAGTTGTAGGTTTGGTTGTGCTGGTTTCCTCTGAACTGTAGGCGGAAGTTGTTTTCGGCAAAACCGTCGTATATTCAAAAGAAATAGGTTTATTGGTGATGTACTGACCATCGATATTTGGCCGAACCATCATTGTTTTTTTACCGAGATCATCATTCTTATCAACGGTGATTGTGAATGAAATACGGCCTGTTGTTCCCGGACCAAGAGTAGGATTTAACAATTTTGCATTGGTAACTTTCAAATCCTCTTCTTTGATAAAAGTTAATTTGATATTTTCATTCGTCCAAGTTTTCGCGCCCATATTCTTTATATTGATCCACATGTTGTAAGACTTTCCTCTTTCCCAGACACGAGATGTGCTTTGAGAAACCACTTCGCTGGAATAAGGATCAGCTCCAACCAAAACATTAAAATTCATTCCAATATCTGGCATCCACGTCTCCCAATCCACAAGTGGAGTGAAATATTCTTTATATAGACCTTTGGTCATTGGGGCTGTTAGTTTCATGATGAAAGTACCTGTCTCGCCCGGCTTTACCGTTGATTCTTTTAGCACACCCATTTTTTGACCGGCAGGTGAAACGAACTGACTTTTTCTGCCTTGTTCATGAGAAGCGGCCAAGAATGCCACATTTGTTCCGGCAGACTGCCAAGTAACATTTCCGGTATTCTTTAATTTCACAGAAGCTTCAAAAGTTTGACCCGGTTCCATAGCTTCCGGTGGATATTTTGTTTCAACCACTTTGTATCTGAAAGCACTCTGTTCTACTGAAACAGGAATATTTACATAGTCGGTCATCTTGTTAAATCCGTTGGCAAGAATGGTAACGTTCATCTGAACGGAACTCGGTTTTTTGCCTCCTTTCACCTTAAATTTAAAGGTTCCGGTTCCTCCAGATGCCACAGATGATTCATTTAAATTTGCTAAAACAACATCCTTTTTATCAGGGAAGGAAACGACATCTTTGAATGTAGGGCTGGAATCAACAACTATAAAAGTTTTGTTGTCCCAAGCCTTCTTTCCAATATTCTCAAATCTCAAAGAAATTTCTTGTTCTTCTCCCGGCTTTAGAGTGATGAAATAAGTCGTGTCTGATTTATCCTGAAAATCGTAATCCTTCACGAACTTCTTTTTTTCATCATAAGTCTTTGCGGCAAGCTGACGAATCAGCGGAAGTTTTTCATATAAATAATCGCCAGGACATTCCGTACTCATGATATCTCTGTGCCCGAGAATGTTTGGCAAATTACTTCCTGCAAACTGAGATGATCCTTGAGGATTTATGCCATATAGTTTCGTCTGTTTGCTAATAAATTTGGCTAAAGCCATAACCACTTTGTCTGGCACCGCCTTCTCACTAAAATTTCCCAAAACGGCAATTCCAATAGAACCATTGTTTCCTTTTCCGGCATGCCCACCAACCACACTGGCGCCTCCGGCACGACCTTCATAGATATTGCCATTCTGATCCATGATGTAGTTGTAGCCAATATCTCCCCATGTGCGAGAGATAGCGTGATAATAATAAATACTGCGAATAGTAGCCGCTGGATCGTTAATAGTGTTTGAAGTAGCGGTATGATGAATGATAATTTTCTGAACTTTTTGAGGATACTGGAGCGGCCATTTATAAGTGCCGGTGTTGTCACTATTGATCACTTTGGAATATTTTGTGATGTCCCAGTTATTGGAATAATCCGCATCTGTCGTAGAATCCCCCACGCTTGGACCAGCAGCCAAATCTCCATTCACATAACGCAAAGATTCGTTAGCGCCCCATTGGCTTCTAGGGATGACACCATTTGTGACAGCCGCAAAAGCAGTAGACGTAGAAAATAATACAAGAATCAAGATGCTAAGAAATTTTCGAAGGTGGTTCATTTGTGTTTTTTATAAGTCCGTAAAGTATATCACTTTTTGGCTCGCTCATCAATTCCTAAGGGCTTGGACAAGCGACATTCATCTTTACAAAAAAACGGTTTCCATGTAGAGTTGTATTAGTTCATTATCAATACTTTAATTGCGGGAGCGGCATTTTATATAGCGCTCGCTTTCCGTCAGTCGTTTCTCTTAATCCAAAAACTATGGAGGTTTCTTATAATCTGCGCTACCAAAAGTCTAATTTCTCGAACAAAGTAATTCTTGATAAAGAGGGCGAGATTATCATTTACGGAAAAGGTTTCCGCCTGAAAGGCAAGGGTGCAAGCGACAAAGGCGAGTTAATCAATTTCTCAGAAGTAAAAGAATTTTACAGCAAAGATGACAAAATCATTTTCATTACTTTCACGAAAGAAAAGTATGTTCTTTCTGATGCGGCAAATCTTTTTGATCAATTATTGCTCGATATTTTCAAAGCTAGAAATGAATTTTTGTTGGATGCTTTATTTATGAAAGGTGGAAAATTGAAAGCAGAATTTGAAGGGAATTTTGAAAGACTGAGCAAGTTTGCGAAACTGATAAACAAAGGTCATGCAAAACTAAAATTGTTTGAAAAAAGCTTGGTAATCGTGCCTGAAACACAGGATGCCTTTGCGATAAATTTCGATTTCGTTGGTTTTTATGAATTTGATGAATTGGATTACTTTTTAAAGATTATTACTGACGATGGGAACACTGTAACCATTTCTCAACTCGGAAATGATTATGAATTTTTCCAAGAAAAAATGGATGGGTTGCTTGGTGGAATGTATGAAAGAATTGTGAATGATGGAATGAAAATTGCTTTCCAAGAATTCCATGCCGGCACGTTACTAAAACTTGCTTACAAAATGAAAAATGGAAAAGCGGTTAGTTTAAAAGAAATTAAAAAAATTGATAAAGATTTGGCGGACAGAGTAGAGGAATTTATTTACGAAAACAGCAATATAAAAGACGTCTTAGGAGATTTCAAAAAAGAAGTTTCAGACGAAAACACATATTACGGATTAACCCTAGACGAAGCCGTAAAAGGCAGTTTCATTCGCTGGGTTTTGTACGTAATTCCAGACAAAAACTTGGTAACGTTTTCCATTCTTCCAAGATGGACAAATAGTGGAGAAAAAAATCCGGAAGCAAGCAAACCATGCGACATGTATTTCTACAAAATAATTATGGAACAGGGAGTGCCTTCCGAAAAAGCAGAAGATAAAATTCGCGAAATAAATCAGGCATTAGTTGTTCTAAATTTCGCAAAAGATCCATGCTACAAAGATAAAAGAGAGTTAAAACATTCTCCATATCAGTACGCAATCCGAAAACTCCCCTATTTAAGGATTCTGCGAAAGTCTTTTGTCAGCAAAGTTTCGGCTGTAAATGCGCAAGATTGGCAAAAACAGTATGCTGACACATTGGCCAAGGCCAAGTTGCAATAATTTTGAAATCCGCTACAATGCGGTGGCTTTAATACTAACCTATTATTTTATGGCAGAGCATAAATTTACCGACGACAATTTTGAAGAAGAAGTGTTAAAAAGCAAAACTCCAGTGCTTGTTGATTTCTACGCAGATTGGTGTGGCCCATGCCGCATGATGGCTCCAATCGTCGAAGAATTGGCAACAAAATATGAAGGCAAATGGAAAGTAGGAAAATGCAACGTGGATGACTCTCCAAATACATCTACAAAATATGGAATTCAAAGCATCCCTACCATTTTGTTCTTCAAGGACGGCCAGATCGTAAATATGGCTGTTGGATTCCAAAGCAAAGAGAATCTTGAGGGAAAATTAGAGTAATTTCTGGATTTTCTTTGATGCCGCTAAAGCGAGCTCGTCGGCGAGATTGTTGTATTTGTTGTTGGCGTGCGCTTTTACCCAAACCCATTTTATCTTGAGCCAGCCACGGAGAGTATCGAGTTTTGCCCAGAGGTCGAGATTTGCTTTGCGTTTCCAGCCGAGAGTGAGTGATTGCATGAGCAAATTGGAATCACTAAATAGTTCGATATCGACTTTGTGAAGTTCTTCTTGAGTTAAGCCGGATTTGAAAGTGGCCCATTTCAAAGCTTCGATGATCGCCATCATCTCCATGCGGTTATTCGTGGTGTCTTCTGCGCCTCCTGATAGGGTTATTTCCTTATTCTGAAAATGAATAACTACTCCCCAGCCACCTGGACCGGGATTTCCTAAACAACTTCCGTCTGTATGAATTGTGATTTTCTCGTTTTTCATTATTGAGATTTTAGCATAAAATGCTCGCATGAAAATCAGAATTATTCAAATAGGCAAAAATAAGGATAAATATATTTCAGAAGGGGCTGAAGAATTCCTGAAAAGACTGAAAAATTTTGCGACTATTGAAATCGTAACTTTGAAAGAATTAACGGCGTCAAAAACTTTTCCAAAAGAAAGAGTGAGGGAAGAAGAAGGATCGGAAATTTTGGGTGCGATCGGAAGTGGCACAGTCATTTCTCTTGACGAGAAAGGCAAAAATCCGAGCTCGGTGGAATTTTCAAACATGCTCCAGAAATTCAAAAATAGTGGCGAAAATTTGACCTTCATCATCGGAGGACCATATGGACTTTCAGAGGAGGTGCGCAAAAATTCCAAGATGATTCTCTCATTCTCAAGCATGACATTCACCCATCAAATGATCCGACTGCTTTTGCTCGAACAAATTTACAGAGGATTTTGTATTATGACCGGAAAGGAGTATCATAACGAGTGAAATTTTTATTAAATTAACATAAATAAAATGGCTGAAGTTGTAATGTATACGAAAACTTATTGTCCTTATTCAAAGGAATGTAAGGCTATGCTGACGGAAAAAGGCATCACATACGATGAGATGATTATCGATAACGATATTGCCCTCGAAAAAGAAATGGAAGCGAAATCCGGTGGCAGAACAGACACTCCACAAGTATTCATCAACGGTCATCATATTGGTAGTGGCGACGATCTGAAAGCGCTAGAAGCTACTGGCGAATTGAATAAGATGTTGGACTTATAATAATTAAATATGAAAAGACTTCCTATTTATGCCGGGATTGTTTTGGCGGGAATTCTTTTGTTTAAAGTTCATACTGGCGAAATCACGGCGATTGATGTTTTGATAATGCAAAACGGGCATCAGGGCGAGGCCAATATTGCGCAGACGGATGCGAAACCTGCCACAAAGCCTGCCGAACAAACAGTGATAAAAGCGACTGATGATCCCGACAAACTCACGATCATGGCCTTTGGCGATATGATGCTGGGCAGATATGTCAGGACTTTGATGGATAGAAATAGTATGGATTATCCTTTCCAGAAATTGGATTTTGAAACGCCATTTTTTGGAGAAGCGGATGTGCGCTTTGGGAATTTGGAAGGACCGATCAAAGGCAAAGGATTTGAATCAGGATTGTCTACAACATTTGGATTTAATGTGGACATAGCTCCGCTACTCAAGGGCTATGGATTTAATGTTCTCTCGATCGCCAATAATCATGCGCTTGATCAACACAATGAAGGAAGGGATACCACAGTAAAAGCGCTAGAGGCAGAGGGATTGGGCTGGTGCGGGAATGTTGGAAATGCTGAAGAAACTAGCGTTTATTATTCTAAAATTGATAATGCTTCTTATGCTTTTGTTTGCTTGAATGACGTGATTTATCCTTTGGATAGAACGAAAGCTTTGGAATTAATAAAAGGTGTGAGAGAAAAAGTGGATTATCTGATTGTTTCAATTCATTGGTGATATGAATACAAGCACACACCGAATAATGAGGCGCAGATTGGATTTGGACATGCGATTATCGACAATGGTGCGGACTTTATCATTGGCCATCATCCGCATGTAGTTCAGAGTTTTGAGAGTTATAAAGGCAAATTCATTTTCTATTCTTTGGGAAATTTTATCTTCGATCAATATTGGTCAAAAGATACGCAGGAAGAATTGGCAATAAAAATTGCGCTGGATAAAGATTCTGACGGAAAACTTTCCACAAAAGTTAATCTTTTTCCTCTCAAAAGCGATCGTTCTCAGCCAAGATTACTTTCGAACGATGAGAATAAAAGCTGGCTCGAAAAATTTATCACTTACGGAAAATACGACGAAGCGATGAAAGAAGCGATCCGTAGCGGAGTTGTCACGACAAGCGAAGAAGAGTAGCTCAAGCGAGACAAAATGGGCCAAATGATAGTATTCTCCCTCAAAATATGGTAAAATATTAGGAGTAAAATAAAAATCTCACTCTATACACTATGAAAATTAAGTTTGCAGGTGCCGCAGGTGGAAATGTGACTGGTTCACGACATCTCGTTACTTTTAATGGTAAAAATATTTTGCTGGATTGTGGAATGTTCCAAGGCAAAAGAGATGAAGCGTACGAAATGAATACGAACTTTTTATTCGATCCGAAAAAGATTGATGCAGTAATCCTTTCTCATGCGCATATCGACCATAGTGGAGATTTGCCTGTCTTGGTAAAACAAGGCTTTAATGGCCCTATTTACTGCACTCCTGCGACAATGGATCTTTGTAAATACATGTTGCTGGATAGCGCTTTTATCCAAGAACGTGAGGTTGAGTTTTTGAAGAAAAGACAAGCAGAG
Organism: uncultured Candidatus Peregrinibacteria bacterium; assembly: GCA_903847465.1. Classification (GTDB taxonomy): domain Bacteria; phylum Patescibacteriota; class Gracilibacteria; order UBA1369; family LOWO2-01-FULL-3; genus CAINDQ01. The sequence goes on along the minus strand of CAINDQ010000159.1, from coordinate 12,110 downwards.
GGAAAAGGGAATGGCAGAGCTGGCAAACCTCAAGAAGAAATAAAAGAGCCGATTTATGGGACAGAGGATGCCGAGAAAACTATCGCTCTTTTTCAACCTATAAGTTACGAAGAAACTTTTTCTCCTACCCCAGGAATGGTGGTTTCTTTTTATGATGCGGGACATATTTTGGGTTCGGCCCTTGTGCACATGATGTTTTACGACAAGAAAACAAAAAAACATTTGAGAGTTTGTTTCACGGGAGACTTGGGCAGACGTGGATTACCTTTATTGCGTGATCCTCAACTGATTCCTGAAACAGACATTTTGATCACTGAGTGTACCTATGGAAATCGTTTACATGCAGCGCTACAGAGCGTTGAGCAGGACTTGGCGGTAATCGTAAATGATGTATGCAAAAAAGGCGGGAAATTGATTATTCCTTCGTTCGCTTTGGAACGTGCGCAAGAAGTTGTTTATTATCTAAATATTTTGAATAAAAAGCATTTGATTCCTGAAATTCCGATTTATGTAGACAGTCCTCTTTCGGTAAATGTGACGGAAGTTTTCCGCGCTCATCCTGAATGTTTCGACAAAGATACTTATGAAAAATTCTTAGATCAAGGAGAGGATCCATTTGGTTTTGAGAGATTGAAATACACAAGTAGCGTTGATGAATCAAAAGGATTGAATGACAAAAAAGGTCCGATGATTATCATTTCTGCTTCGGGAATGTGTGAGCATGGAAGAATTTTGCATCACTTGAGAAATAACATCGAGGACAGAAAAAGCACTGTTTTGATTATTGGATATCAGGCTGAAAATACTTTGGGAAGAAAATTGGTGAATGGAGAAAAGAGCGTAAATATTTTTGGTGAACCAAAAGTCGTGAAAGCTGATATTTTCGTAATGGATGCCTTTTCTGCGCATGCAGACAGAAGCGATTTGCTTGAATATATCGGCAGAGTAAAAGGTCTCCAAAAAATATTCTTGGTACATGGTGAGTCAAAACAAGAGACTGCTTTCTCAGAATCCTTACGTCAAAATGGATATACAAACATTTCTATTCCAACACTTGGAGAAGAAGTTGAAATTCCTTTTGAATAATTCTGTCTGAGCATTCTTATCTTCTTCGGCGATTTCTATTCTTGCTCTTTTTTGCGAAGTATAAAGCAAATCCTGCTGCGATGATAATTACCACAATGTAGATAGCGTTTTCTTTTAACATACCGGTAAAAGATTTATCAGCTGTAGTTGGGATATCTGCAAGAGCGTCTTTTAAATCGCTGGAATCATTGGCGGTCAAATTTCCTGATGGGAGTGGAGTTGTGTCGCCAGGCACATTTGTTCCCGGAGTATTCACAGGCCCTTTATTTTGCAATGAGTCTAAATAATTAATGATTGGAGAATCGCCCACTCTGAACTCAGTTCCATTTATTAACAAAGGAACTCCACCTTCAGCGTATCCCACTTCTTTGGCTTTCTGATCACGAATTGCTTGATTCTCTGGATGATACCAAGTCTCAAGAATTTTGATCTGAAATTTATTTACGAGATCACCTTGTTGAAGATATTGCTCAACGATTGCGCAATGTGAACATCCTTCGCCAACGAACAAAAACATTTCAGCAAAAGCGGATTGAACAAAAGTGAGAGATAGAAGAAGAGTTATCAAAATTGCGGTTATCTTTTTCATATTGATGAGAGTTAAAATTTATAAATTTTTGTAAGCGCTATCGATTATACCAGATGATTTTTAATCTGACAGCAGGCTTTTATTTTTGTGTCGACTTTCGTGAGTTTTGTGATGTCGCCGGCAGTGATTCTGGAAAGTTCCGGATCACGTTGAACCTCTGTATAAATAATGCTGTAGAATTCTGGCATAATTGGATTTATGGCTTCCTCAAGCCCAATCGTCTTTGATTCTTCCATCAAAGTTGGCCAAGTATTTTCATCACCGTAGAGAATCAAATCCAGACCTGTGGCAGGAATCACTTCGCCATTTGGACCACCGATAAAGGCGATCGTAAAATCTCCACCAATTTCTTTTGTCTGAGCACGAGCGCAAACTTCGATACTGCGATAATTTCCTCTTTCGGTTTGCATTTTGATGTAAGCATTTTTCATGAAGGTCAGATAATTTACCTGACTGAAACCACCCAAACATTTCAAACCGTAATAAAAAGATAGAACGATAAAAGTAAGCATCATGCTTGGAATAAGCTCTTTTGTTTCGAGACCTTTTTCAATTGCTTCAGGCGTCAATTCCAGCTTGTATGAGCCGTCTTCTGACACCAAGAAATTTCCTTGTTTCCATAATTGAATACGATATTTGGAACCTTTTGGCAGAGCCCAAAATAAAAATGTTCCATAATTTTCCTTTCGAGAATAGGCACCCTGAATATTCTCAAAATATTGATCGATCAAAGTTTCATATTCATTATCCAAAAGAACGTGAGTGATTGTGGTGTCAGTATACAAATGATATTTCACAAGTAGACGAGCCACCAAACCTTCTTGTTCCAGATAAATCAGATCCGGAGCTTTGGCAGAATACCCGTTGAAAAACTTTTTCCAGATATTGAAATTTGTTTTGGTAATTTGATCAGAATAATTTTCACAAGCTAGAATTTCTGGTTGGTCATAAATTTCGTCAACAACGTTTTGGACTTTTGTGGCTTCCTCTTGCGGCAAATTGTTGTCACGAACTTCAGCTCTCAAGAGCGAACGGAATCTATCCATATCCTCTTTTGTATACGGACGGAAATTGTAAACAGGACTCAAACGAACGTTTGCAGGAAAGAATGGAATGCGATGCATTTGAATTTTGCCATTCACACAGCTATTGAAAATGACTCCACGTGGATAGGAAGAATTATTTAAAGAAACGTTTGCACAAGGCAAAACGATGACGTACTTCAGAAGTGGATCAGCCATTTCAAAATAGGGCGCCGCCTCGACCAAATTTCCATTAATGAAAAATGGATGCAGGAGCGGACCGTGATGATCTGTCGTAGAAACGAAATAGTAGTTTTCGAGCTGTTTGGCGGCGCCTTCAGCCACCTCGTTACCTAATCTTTTTGCGACTTCTTCTTTGAAAGTACTAATAAGTTCGTCCTGTCTGAAACGGATAGGATTGTTTAGGTTTACACTGATATATTCTTTGGCGTAATCAAAAAGATTCTTGTCTCCTCTTTTGGCCATGATTTCCTTTAACACAGGCCTTTTTTCGAGGACTTTATCTTTTAATTTTTGGAAATTTTCTTTGAGCGACGACGCCATAAATTTAAATAGGTTGACCGTAAGTTTACTAGGGATACCTCAAATGTCAAACCTGATTGTTTTGTGAAAAAGGGAAGTTTGTTGTCCAGTATCTTTTGGAATATTTTTTAGCTATAGTAGATTTTTGCTTGCAAAAACAGGAGAGGCATGTTACATTTAGTGCGTCGTAGATATTGCGTGGATGGTGGTTGCGAGTTTCGTACCGTAGACAACCCACCTCCGCAATACGAACAATATAGAACTCTCTGGTACCGAGAGTTTTTTTTATTTGTCAGAAATTTTGTACAGGGATATAATTATATCGTCAGTTTTGAGATTTTCCTGGTTTTATGAAACCTGTGTGGTGGACTTGTGGAGAAACTCCGCCCCCAATGTGAATAATACTTATTCACACGACACGAAAAAATACCTGCTAATCGTAGGTATTTTTTCGTTTTATACCATTGTGGTGGAGGCGCGGGGAGTTGAACCCCGACCAATTAGGTGACAACCCTATTAGTGAGACCGCTCCGCCCCCAGAATCCCCCAATGGCAATTCTTGTTTTACTCTGCGAACTTAAAATTATTTTAAAATTTTCTGAAATTATTTCACTTAAAGTTTGACTGATCGAAATTAAATGGTCTTGCATCTTTTCCGACTTAAGCAGTAAAATAATTGCCTTTTTCCCTATGAGATGATGGCGCGGTTCCTGCCTTTGGGCAGAGGACTACGCCTCAGATGTGAAAGGGATTTTCTTGCAAAGAAGTTTTACTTCCTTTGGAAGATGTGATCATTGACAAGCAGTTAGACAAATTTAATTCATCCTAGGGGATCAGCATGCGCAATATTCGACCTCGACTATTCACGAAATTTATTGCTCATACCGGTCCCCTAGGCATTCTCTTATAATGCTTAGTTGAAGGGATTCGGTTTCCTAAAACCCTCCCCTCTTAGCCGTCCGCAAGGACGTAAATAATAGAGCGGCGCAAGTCGCATAGTGCCCCAAACCCTTATAACCGTTCCTTGGAAGGAACGTTGGACTTTGAAGTCGCGTCGGCAATTTGGTCGCGCGATAACTGTCAGCTGGCTGGAGTCTGGCCATGTCACGAAGCATCTTGGGATCTTTCAGAAAAGGGCTCGGACTCGCCTCTGCGCGGCAAACGAAGCCGTCGGAGCCGACCGGACCCTCCTCGGGTGGCGAAAAGCACCCCGCCGAACTCATTCCCCTGTGCCTTGTGGAAATGTGGGAAAGGTTCAGTTTCTACCTGATGATCGGCCTGCTCCCGCAGTACCTGCTGGCCTCGCCCACCAAGGGCGGCCGAGGCATGAGCCTGGAAGAGGTGGCGACGATCTTGGGAACGTACACCGCCCTGGTGTACTTCACGCCGTTCATCGGCGGCATCATCGCCGACCGCCTCACCGGCTACCGCAAGGCAGTCGTGATCGGAGCCATCGTCATGTGCGCTGGACAAGTCAGTCTGGCGTTCGGAATGCTGTACCTCGGACTGGGACTGCTCATCGTCGGAAACGGTCTTTTCAAGCCCACCATCTCGACGATGCTCGGCAGACTGTACCCCGTAGGCAGCAACCTCAAGGATGCCGGCTTCAACAACTTCTATTTCGGGATCAATGTCGGTGGCTTTGCCTGCAACTTCGTTGCCGCAATCGTGCGCAACAAGTACGGTTGGGGCTGGGCCTTTGCCTCCGCGGCTATTGGCCTGGCCATCGGACTGGTCACCTTCCTGCTCATCTATAAGCGCCTCGGACGCGCTGAGATCATCGTCAACAAGGAGGGCAAGAAGGCAGACAACTCGGACATTCGTCCCCTCTGGAACAAGGTGCTGCCAGCAACTATCGCTTTCGGCGTGATCGGCTACTTGCTTGGAGGGATCGATGGGGCATTCTACGCAGGATGCACCCCCGTCGTGATCTTCTACATCCGACTGTGGACCAAGGCCGTACCCGAAGAGAAGGGACAGATCGGAGCCCTCCTAACGCTGACAGCACTGCTCGTCCCGTTCTGGATGGTCTTCAACCTCAACAACACCGTGTTCAGCTCTTGGGCGAAGGACAACACCAACCGCGAAGTCCCGGACAGCACGATTTCCGTTCTCAAGGAAGTCAACCTGCTCGAGGATGCTCCGGTAGACTACTTCTTCAACGCCGACCCTGACCGGCCACGTCCTGACAAGACTTGGCTGAAGGTCACCGCCGGAACGGAGGAAGAAGTAGAGGCGATCAAGAAGACCTACGCCAAACTGCTGGACGAAACCTCCTACCTGGAAGCTGGCCCGATTCCCGTGACACAGGAGGAATTCGACAAGGTTTACGAGAAGTCCAATGGACAGACTCTCAAACCTGGCGAAGCCCTCCCCGCTGCAAATCCGGAACTCTTCCAGAGCATCAACCCCGGGTTCGTCATGCTCCTCACTCCGCTTTTCGCGCTGATCTGGGGGATGCTGCGCATGCGCAAGAAGGAACCCAGCACCATGAACAAGATGAGCCTGGGCATGATCTTCGCCTCCGTCTGCTGGATTGTCATGCTGCTCGCGGTGTACAACACCAACAACGGCACCGACAAGGCATCCGCCATCTGGCTGATCGGGGCTACCCTCTGGATCACCATGGGCGAGCTCTGCCTCTCCCCGATCGGCCTCTCGCTCGTGAACAAGATGGCCCCGGCGCGCCTCGGAGCAATGATGATGGGTGGCTGGTTCCTGTCAAGCGCCATCGGCAACAAGATCTCCGGCACGGTTGGCGGACCTCTCTGGGCAAACGTCCCCCGCAACTACTTCTTCATCGGACTGATGATCCTGATGCTGATCTTCGCGTTCATCATCTGGAAAGTCACGCCGCAGTTGGAGAAGTTCATGCCGAAACAGGACGACACCCCTGAGGCGGTGAAGGAAGCCTCCGCTGCCACCTGATCCCGCGCTCATCCCGTCGAGCGCACCCCCTTAAAGGAGAATGACGCCAAATAAAGTCGGATTGGCAACCCGGGAAGGTGATAACAGTTCGCCCTCTCCGGCGTTCCTGTTCAAATCGACTTCCAGTTCTAACTGCTTGTCACCTTCTTTATGTTTTTCAAGAATGAAAGATGTAAAGAAGGTGGAATGAAATCAGATTGAAATATTTATTTTCAAGAATGTTTTTGGTATAATTAGTTCATCGCGGTCAATCGGACAATCTGTCACATTAAAGGCCCCGCTTTGCGGGGCCTTTTGCATACCTCTGGGTGGAGGTGCCGGGAGTCGAACCCGGTCCAATTGATTCGCGGTCAATCGGAGCAAACCTGCCACCCCCACCCGAGGATGCACTCTCGTTATAACAAACGAACTTAAAATAATTATTAAATTTTCCTAAAATCTCCGCACTCTTTCCCTCTTTCTCCTTGCTAAAACGTAATTTCAATGTAGAATCGTTGGGCAACTAATTTCAGCACAAATTCCTATATGGACATTCGCAACATCGCCATCATAGCCCACGTAGATCACGGCAAAACAACACTTGTTGATGCCCTTCTTAAAGCTGGAGGCGCTTTTGAGTCGTACCAACACGTCGTGGAATGTGTGATGGACAGCAATGATTTGGAAAGAGAACGCGGTATTACTATCTATGCAAAGAACGCCGCCATCAGTTACAAAGGCACAAAAATCAATATCGTGGATACTCCAGGCCATGCCGATTTTGGATCTGAAGTTGAGCGTGTTTTACGAACTGTAGACGCTTGTTTACTTCTCGTGGATGCGTATGAAGGGCCGATGCCACAGACAAAATTTGTACTCAGAAAAGCTTTGGAACTTGGACTAAAGGTTCTCGTTGTAATCAACAAAATTGATAAGCCGATGGCGAGGCCCGACAAAGTTGTGGACCTGACTTTTGATCTTTTCGTTTCACTTGGAGCGAATAATGAACAGCTCGAATTCCCATATATTTATACAATTGCTCGTGAAGGAATCGCGATCGAACATCTCACTGATGAGAAAAAAGATATCGTTCCTTTGCTAGATTTTATTTTGAAACACGTGGACCCGGTGGAAGCAAATACAGAGAAACCTTTCCGTATGCAGCCTGCCACTCTTTTTTACGACAATTTCCTTGGACGTTTGGGTATTGGCAGAATTACCGAAGGAAAAATTAGCGACGGAAAGAATGTTTTTATTATTGGGCATGATGGTGTAAAACGCGCTGGAAAAATCAGTAAAGTTTTCACTTATAAAGGAATGCAAAAAGTGGGAGTTCCTGAAATTTTGGCTGGAGATATGGTAGCGATTGCCGGAATTCCTGATATCGCCGTAGGTGAAACGATTACAACTGATCCAAATGCCGAAGCACTACCTGCAATTAAAATTGATCCACCAGCACTGGAAATCGACTTCATGGTAAACACTTCTCCATTCGCAGGAAGAGAAGGAAAATTCGTAACCAGTCGTCATATCCGCGCCAGATTGGAAAGAGAAATTGAAACGAACGTTGGACTAAAAATAGAAAATGTTCCAAACAGCGATGCGATGCGTGTTTACGGCAGAGGTGAAATGCACATTTCGGTTTTGATTGAGAATATGAGACGTGAAGGATTTGAGCTTCAAATTTCCAGACCGAAAGTTTTGATGCGTGAAATCGATGGAAAAAAACACGAACCAATGGAGTACGCAGTTGTGAATGTCCCAGACGAAATCTCTGGAAAAGTGATTGAAATGTTGGCGACGCGTCATGGTCAAATGCAGAGTTTGAAATCTGAAAATGGTCATACGACTATGGAATTTATTGTTCCAACTCGTGGACTACTTGGATTCCAAAATGTGTTTTTGACTTTGACCAGAGGACAAGGAACCGTCTACCATTCTCTCGATCATTTTGGCCCTTATACCGGCCCTATTTCAAAGAGAAGCGTGGGCTCAATGATCTCCGGAGAAACAGGCGCTTCCATGGCGTATTCACTATGGAAATTGCAAGAAAGAGGTCCTCTATTCATCAAAGCGGCAACTGAAATTTACGAAGGAATGATCATCGGCGAACACACCCATCCACAAGACATTATCGTAAACGCTACAAAGAACAAACAGCTTACAAATATCCGTTCTTCAGGTACTGACGAAGCGCTCACCTTGATCACTCCAATCGATATGAACTTGGAACGCGCGATCGAATACATCAAAGACGACGAGTACGTAGAAATCACTCCAAAAACTATTCGTCTACGCAAAAAACTGCTGACGGAAAATGATAGAAAAAGGGATAGCAGGAAGTAGAGAAGTTGAGTCTTCTTGCCAATAAATATCGAAGTGATATACTGCGGTACTCTTAATAATTCTTTACTACATTTCTTATGGCTAAGGAAATCGTAGAAGAACCAATCACAGGAGATGCCCGTGTCGTAGATCGCTTTGCTCCTGAGAATGCCTTCATGACTCCGCGTGGAGAGGTTTTGCCTCTACATGAGGAAATCGTGGTGCCAAGAATGGGCGTTCGAACCCAAGCTGAACAAGCGGTTGAAAATGTTGTGATGGCGGCCCAATAAATATGAATTTGGAGCGGGTAACGAGAGTCGAACTCGTCTCTCAACCTTGGGAAGGTCGCATAATAGCCGATATACTATACCCGCGAATTGTTTAAAAAGGAGTTTCGCGAAAAGATATTAACCGTTTTAGCAGGTTGTGGTCAAATTCATTTTGGATCAGTTTGCAGTTCTCTATTTTTCTTGTGAGCTTTGTTTGCTAATTGTCCACAAGCCGCATCAATATCGCGACCATAACTAAACCTCTGGAGAACATTGACGCGCGCAGATTCAAGGATTTTTTTGAACTTGGCGATTCTCTCTGTTGTAGAGACTTTATAAATAGAATTTTGGGAAGAATTGTAAGGGATCAGGTTGATTAGACAAGTGTACTTTTTCGTGAGCTCAATCAGCTTTCTAGCATCTGCCTCTGAGTCATTTATTCCTGCAATCATGATATATTCAAACATAATTTTGCGATGAGTTTTGTCCTGATAATAAGTCAAAGCATCCAGTACTCTTTGCAAAGGATATGCTTTATTCACAGGCATCAATTTTGTACGAGTCGAATCATCAGCGGAGTGCAAAGAAAGGGCGAGATTTACCTCAATATCCTCCTTCGCAAACTTTCTAATTTTGTCAGGAATGCCGGATGTGGAAATAGAAATATGCCTGGCTCCGAGATTGAAACCATCTTTTTGATTCAAATATCGAATCGCTCCCAAAACGTTATCATAATTCAAGAAAGGTTCTCCCATTCCCATAAAAACGATATTGGTAACTTTCTCTTTTTTTGCTTTCAAATACCTTCCAAAGAACAAAACTTGTTCCACAATTTCGCCTATTTCAAGATTTCTTTTGAATCCCATTTTGCCGGTTGCACAAAAGCTACAATTCAACGGACAACCAACTTGAGTCGACACACAAATCGTATTTCTTTCCTTGTGCTTCATCAAAACTGTCTCGATATTTTCGTCATCTTGCATAGTGAGAAGCGCCTTCACAGTACGCCCATCGAGGGAAACATAAACACGACTATCAATCGTAATCGGACAGACTATATTTAATTTATCGCGGAGTTCTTTTGGAAAAACTGTCACCTGCGACCAATCGGAAACCAGCTCCTTGAATATCGCTTTTTGGGCTTGGGTGAGCCTAAATTTTGGCCGGCTCGCTAAAGTTTTTTCGATTAGTTTTAAGTTCATACATGCATGATAACACAAATTTTATAAACCGAATGGATTTTCGTGTTCGGAAGGATGAGCTCGGAGATAGGCTCTAACCATTTCTAAATCAATATTTTCATCAGGAGACTCACCTATAATTGCTCTCATTTCTCTTTCCTTTTGCATGGCTTCCAACACGTCCAAAAATCTTTTCAGGTGCATTACTTTGCGAATGGCTTTTGCTGTTTTTCCTAGATAAAAAAGAGGATCATCTGGAAAAAATTGTGGTCCATAGCCAACATCAATTTTCATAGATTCCGCTGACAAACGCCTTATAGAATCATCGCCTTCCCCAAGGCTTAATAGTCCTTTTGTAAAAAACATCCATTCGCTTATCGTGCTTGTACCACTGATTATCGTTTCCAACATGAATTGATCTTCGCTTCTTTCCGGACCACCAGCTTGTGCCGCAAATGCTTTTGTGGGAGTACTGCTCGTTTTTGCAACCATCTCCATAGCTTCATCCCATTTTTCAGCCAATTCTGGATCCTTTCGCAAAGCATCGGTAAGGGAACGGAGTCTATTTCCATAAAGAGATTGAGGCGGAAATTGCCCTTCCATAGATACTAATCTACTCTCTCTTAATGCTTCCGGACTATCGTCTGGAGCTTCTAAAACTTGCGACATATGTGAATTTATTTAAATCGTGGCGGTTATTTTGACAGAAAATAAACCAGAAGTCAATAAGCTTAGATACGCCTTGACCTTATTGAGAAATAAACTAGAATGCCTACCACTTTTTTGTAATCAAAATCCATTGAGTAAACCAGATAGCGGAAGCGACCAACAATCAGGAGTGGCAGCAGAAGGGCCGGGACTTACGGCAGCTCCAGTATTCCTATCAGGAAGTACTTTTGGGGTCAGTATTGCAAGAGCATTTAAAATTAATCCAGCCCTAGATGTTAAGGTTTTTTATAGAGCAAATACCCTTCATGGACTAATCGAGGGTGAATTTCCGGTACAAAGGGATGAGGCCGGCCGATTGTATTTAGACGCAAGTGCCAAACCACCACTCCGTGTATATCTTGATGGGAACTGGGGGAATGTTCGAATCCTTGCGACAGAAAATCAAAAAGTTCAAGACGTCATTAGTGGCGCTGAACTGGCTGAAGTAACTACCTCTGCGAGAGCACCTTTTGACTTGGAATTTCTTGATGACTTACCTAAGCCTTTAACTTTGTCTGAAAAGGCTATAAGAGATTTTTTCACAAGAGCTTTGTGGGAATATGATCCTGAAATTGATGGGTTGTCGCCTGCGGCTATTAGCATCCGAATTGGCCGAATGAACCACAGCGCTGGGCAAGGATGGGAAGAAAGAATTCTAGGGGAAATACCTTTTGTGGGAGGTTATTATCGTGGAAGTTGGATTCAAGTTGATACTGCGAACGAAAAATTATTGGCAGAAATAGCGACCGTAATGATCGACAAATCAAAATCTATGGCTGGCACAAGAAAATTCCCAAAAGCCTTTGGCAAACCAATTCGACTATCTGTGGGTGTTGATAGCGCGAGTAAAGGCGATGTAAGCCTATTTGTGGAAATGAAGTTTAGCCGAAATTAGGAAAGTTTTACTCACAGGCCTCAATAGGGAAAACCTCTCTGCTCTACGAAAAGCCTTGCTCCTGGCCGTCGCGGCTTTTCTTGCGCAGAGTCCTTCGCTTCTCGCCTACGGCGAATCCGCTTCGGACCGGTTTTCTCGCTACTTTTTGGAGCGGGATAGTGAACGACGTTAGAACCTATTGGATGACCACCACTGAAAGATTCTTCATCCCTACTTTATCGGCTGAAGCTGCCAAAATCAATTGAATTCCGGTTTTTCTTACCTGCTAGCATGATCCCTAGGTCTTATTTTTTGTGAAAAATTCAACCTAAATTCGTCTGGATTTTTTCGAATCGGGTAGTGCCCCTTGCCCTCCGCTGTAGATTTCAATCCCTGGGACACCCCCTTGTAATTTGGGATTTTCAAGCCTTTAAAAAATCTTTTATTGGCTAGTTATGTATGTGTTGCCGTCTACTTTAAATCAATTTTTCAAGAGTGTAAGGTGAACGGCAATACACTTTAAACTTGGGATAGTGAGACTTCTACCCTTTGTACAGCCACCTATATCCCCAATAAACAATATCTTCATATTTTAGGCGGTGCGTG
>CAINDQ010000158.1 GCA_903847465.1 uncultured Candidatus Peregrinibacteria bacterium | reverse complement strand
GTCCCCCCCTACCCCCTCCCCCCCCTTCCTCCCCTTCCACCACCGTGGTTATGGTCATCTTTCTTTTCCTCCGGAATATCGCAAACTGCACATTCCATAGTCAGGAAGATAGCGGCGACAGACGCAGCATTTTCGATTTCACTTCGGACAACCATCTTTGGATCGATAATTCCGGCCTCCACCATATTCACATAAACATTCTTTGCCGCATCGTAACCAAAACCTTTCTTTTCGCTCAAAACTTTATCCACCACCACAGCGCCATCTTTTCCGGCATTCTCAGCAATCTGCCTCATTGGCGAAGAAAGCACATTCAAAACAATCTTTATTCCAATTGTCTCGTCTTCGTCTTCACCTTTCAAACTCTCCAAAGCCTTTGTACAAGCCAACAAAGCCACACCACCTCCAGGGACAATTCCCTCTTCTACAGCGGCACGAGTTGCATTCAAAGCATCCTCAATTCTATGTTTCTTTTCCTTCAGCTCAAGCTCAGTGGCGGCACCTACTTTGATCACACCCACTCCACCGGCCAACTTTGCCAATCTCTCCATCAATTTTTCTTTGTCGAAATCAGAAGTCGTCTTTGAAAGAACAACTTTAAGCTCATCAATACGATTTTGGATGTCCGCTTTTCTGCCTTTTCCTTCGATCACCACAGTCTTGTCCTTGTCTGCCACCACACGTCTAGCCTCTCCCAAATGTTCGAGCTCAGCAGTCTCCAATTTCAAACCAATTTCTTCACTGATCACTGTAGCACCAGTTAGGACAGCGATATCTTTTAGCATTTCTTTTCTTCTGTCTCCAAAACCCGGAGCTTTCACGGCCAAAACGCTAAATACTCCACGAAGTTTATTCAAAACCAGAGTCGCCAGCGCTTCTCCATCAATATCCTCCGCAATAATCACAAGCTCTTTTCGGCCTGACTGAGCCACTTTTTCAAGTAGTGGCAACATGTCCTGTACAGAACTGATCTTGCGATCTGTAATCAAAATTTTTGGATCATCATAGACCGCTTCCATGCGAGTTGGATCCGTCACAAAGTATGGAGAAATATAGCCGTTATCAAATTGCATTCCTTTTACCACTTCTTTTTCCAATCCCATCGTCTGGGATTCCTCCACCTGAATTACGCCATCATTTCCCACCATCTCCATAATCTCCGCAATCAAATTTCCAACATTCTCATCTTGAGCGGAAATAGTCGCAACCTGCGCAATCTTTTTTTTGCTATCGCCAATCTGAATCGCCATTTCGGAAAGAGCTTCCTCCACAGCCTTGACCGCTTTCTGAATACCACTCTTAAGTTTCATTGGATTTGCGCCAGCAGTGAGGTTTCGCAGACCTTCGCGAATCATCGCTTCAGCAAGAAGAGTAGCAGTCGTCGTGCCATCACCAGCCACGTCATTTGTTTTTGTCGCCACTTCCTTTACCATCTGCGCACCCATATTTTCGTATGGATCCTTGAGTTCGATTTCCTTTGCAATAGTCACACCATCGTTGGTAATCATTGGGGCGCCGTATTTCTTTTCTAGAACCACATTGCGGCCCTTTGGACCAAGAGTGATTTTTACTGCTGCGGCGAGTTTCTCAACTCCGAGAAGAAGTTTTTGACGAGCTTCGTCGCCGTATTTCATTTGCTTTGCCATATTTTTTTGAGTGTTAAATTATATAGGAATGCCCTGCGGGCATCGAGCTTTGCTTTTTATTCCAACTTTCCATAAACATCAGACGCAGAAAGAATCAAATATTCTGTTCCGTCGATTTTGAACTCAGTTGGGCCGTACTTTGTGAAAATAACAGTGTCGCCAGCCTTGATATCCATAGGCATTCTTTTGCCATTGTCATCGAGCTTGCCTGGACCTGCAGCAATCACCTTTCCTTTCATCGGTTTTTCTTTGGAAGCTGTATCAGGAATAATAAATCCAGCGGCGGATTTCGTTTCATTCTCAACAGCAGTAACAACGATATGATCTCCTAGAGGTACAATCTTAGTCATATTTCTTTAAGTTAAATAAATTAAAATTAGCACCCCGTATTATAGAGTGCTAATTTATAGAGTCAAGGGCTAGCACCAAAGATTTTAGAATTTTTTTAAGAATTTTTAACAAAAATTTTAAGTCTGCCTGATAGATTGTAAAGCGGAAGTCGATTGACTTCTCCCTATTCAGTAATAAAATATAGCCATGGAACAAACCTACGTCACAACAGAGACATTCAATGAATTCTCTAAGGAGTTCAAGGAATTCAAAGAAGAAATGAGAGAATTCAAAGAAGAAATGAGAGAATTCAAAGAAGAAATGAGAGAATTCAAAGAAGAGATGAGGGAATTCAAAACCGTCAGTACGGAAACATTCAGCCTCTTTTTTGAGGAATTCAAAGAATTCAAAAAGGAGATGCGCGAATTCAAAAAAGAATCATATCGCCGCTTCGAATATCTCGAAAGAAGAATGGACAGAATAGAAAATCTACAAATGGAAGATCACAAAATTCTGATGGAACTTTGGCAATCCAGAGACAAAGTCACCGTAAACTTCTCAAGGACATTTACATTCGTAAACGCCTTCATCTCCTGCTTTGTAGCGACAATAACATCCTTATTCGTCTCTTCAAAAGCTTAAAACTCTTTACCATCCCAACAAAAAAAGATTCTCGGTTTAGGTCTCGTGGTTTCCTGAACCGAGAATCTCCTTAATTTTTCGAAAGCGAAGAAAACCTACTCCGCAAACGCCTCAGTCCTTGTTTCACGTAAAACGTGGACTTTCACCGCTCCTGGATGTTGCAAGTCATGCTCGATTTTTCTAGCAATAGCATGAGCCAGTTTCATTGAGCCAAGATCATCTATTTCGGTTGGATTCACAAAGATTCTCACCTCTGTTCCAGCCTGAATAGCATATGATTTCTTTACGCCTGGGAAACTGTTGCAAACGTTTTCCAATTCCAAAAGTCTTCTGATATATGTATCAAGATTGTCTTTGTTTGCGCCTGGTCTTGAGCTGGAAATCAAATTGGCAACAAGCACGATTTTTGCCTCGATAGATTCCGGTTCAGGATTGCCATGATGTGTTTCAATAGCATGAACAACTTCTGGTGGCAGTCCAAATTTTCGAGCAATGTCAGCTCCAATTTTGGAATGATGACCGGTAATCTCATGATCAACCGCCTTTCCAATATCATGTAGCAAACCTGCTTTCTTGCAAATACTGATATCCGCTCCCAATTCTGAAGCCAGATTTGAAGCAATGAAAGAAACTTCCATAGAATGCTTCAAGACGTTCTGTCCATAAGCCACACGGAATTTCAATCTTCCCAAAATCTTGATCAAATTTGGATGCAAACCGGTAACACCAGTTTCAAGGACAGCCTTCTCTCCAAGTTCCTTAATCAAAACATTCACCTCTTCCTTCACCTTGTCCACAGTTTCTTCAATTCTAGCCGGATGAATACGTCCATCCTCAACCAATCTCTCCAAAGCAATCTTGGCAATATACCTTCTCACCAAGTCAAAACCGGAAAGAACGATTGAACCTGGGGTATCATCAACAATCACATCCACACCGGTGATCTGTTCAAAAGCATTGATATTTCTACCTTCACGACCAATGATACGACCCTTCATTTCATCACTTGGAAGGTTCACGATAGTAGCAGTAGACTCTGCCGTCGTCTCAGCGGCATATCTGGCAATCGCATCAGCGATAATCCATTTTGCTTTTTCGTCGGCCTTTTCCTTAAGGTCTTTTTCAGTCTTGCGAATTTGAAGCATAATGTCCTCTTTGGACTCCTCTTCTACTTTTTTCAGTAATACTTCCTTCGCCTCCTCCTTAGACATTTCAGCTACTTTTTCCAGCTGTCTGGATTGAAGTTTATAGATTTCCTCTACTTCATCACGAAGCTGTCTGATTGAAGTTACCTTCGAATCAAGCTCACCTCTCATCTTTTCCATCTCCTCATTTTTCTTATCCAAAGACTCCTCCTTTTTCATCAAACGCTCCTCAACCTGGCCCAATTGAGCCTGACGAGCATGTTCTTCTTTTTTGAATTCGTCCTGAATTTTGAAAGCCTCATTTCTGGCCTCGTAGAGAACTTCTTTGGCTTTGTTCTTGGCATCATTGAGCATGTGCTCTGCCTTTTCTACCAAGTCCTTGTTCTTGCCCTCAATCTGCTTTTTTCTGTAGTAATATCCCCCAAAGACACCTGCCCCCGCAGCCAAGATCGCCATAATCGCTGTTAACCATTCCATAATTACAAAGGTTAGATAAATTTTAGTGCTCTAGCCCAAGCCTTTGTAAAGTTGCCGAAATGAAATTCCTATAAACTATATTCCCTCTGTTGGAAGAAGGAGGTTTTTGTCGATCCTGATCACTGTTTTTTCCCTATTAATCAAGACTTTTTAGTTTATAGAATTGCATCTCTTGAACTTTTCTTTGATTGCTTAACTTAGGCTAAAACTTACGTTTTCTATAGTCAATCTACTTGAAATGAGCTCACCCTGTCAATTCGGTTTAGGTTGGATTTTAGGAATATTTTAAGAAAATTTAATGTTTGAAGTTTAGAATGGCGTCATGAGAAAAATTACAGCATTAATTTTGGGCTTGTTAGTGAGCATATCGCCATTTCCAATTCAAAAAGGAATTGCCGAAACTTTTTCCAATTCGGACCTCCTTATTACCGAAATTTTGCCCAATCCAAAAGGGGCAGACAAAGGCCGTGAATGGATAGAATTCTATAACACTTCGAAACAAAACATATCCTTAAGCAACTGGAAATTGGACAATGGCAAAGTTTTCCCAATTCCGGACGGAATAATCATTCCTCCAAAGAGCTATTTTGTACTTGAAAACGAGAATTTGAAGATGACACTAAAGAATACCAACGCCACTCTGAGTTTTCTCGACCCAAGCGATAAAGTTGTCGAAGAAATTTCCTACGCCAAAGCTTTAGACGATCAAAGTTACTCTCTAATCACTATAAAAACCTCCAAATCGACCAAAAATGCTTGGGAATGGACTTCCCCCACCAAAAATTCTGCCAATCCGATCTTTTACACATTTTCAGGAAAAATCCTCACACCACCTCAAACAGGCAAAGACTTCTCCTTTGAAATCGAATTCCAAAACAAACCACTTAAAATAACTTTCTCCGAAATCACCTTCAGCCCAGACCTCCTCCAGACCCTATTTCAAAAAGACACCACTTTAAATCTCTTCGTCGAAAAATCCAACGACACCTACCTCCTCAAAGATTTCCAAATCCTAAACTCGCCCCCATCGCCTGCCCCCACACCAAAACCCACCTCACCTCATTGGGAACTTTATTTACTAATTCCGATAGGAATCCTCCTCCTTACTCTAACAAACCTTTGGCTTTCACGGCGCGATAAATCACTTCCGCAAAATCCGCACGAGTCAGAGCATAGTTTGGATTGAAAACAAAGTTGCCATCAATCAATCCGTAATCGATTGCCGCCTTAAAAGTAGGTGCATACCAAGCTGTAACCTTTACTCCTGTAAGAGGCTCAACTTCCACTTTGTCTGGACCAACAAATCCAAACACCGATACCACTACCTTCAAAACCTCAGGATATCTTACAGAATCATTCGGCCCAAAACGACCATCCTTGAGACCTTTCACCCATCCTTGTTTAAAAGCATAACAAACAGGCACCGCAAAATATTCATTCTTTACATCCTTGAAACAATTTCCATAAGAAGCTCCTGAGAAATCAATATCCATCGCACTCGCCGTAACAGTCAAAAGCTCGGCACGAGTCAATAATTTGTCAGGTTTGAAACTTCCATCGGTATAGCCTCCAAATATTCCTAATTTTTTCAATCTTTCGATCGCAACGGCATGAGGCGCATTTGATTTCAAATCAGAAAAAACCTCATAAGAGGAGTCAGCAACCACAACTTCCTGATTAGCATCTATAACTGATGCATACATTCCTTGGATATAATTACTCGTAGAACCGGCAAAAGAAACAACCGCATACAAAGAAAATCCAGCGAACACCGCAATAAGAGCTAGAAAAGACCCATGAGTAGAAAGTGTCTTTTTCAAATCCATATGCTCTGTGTGCATAGGCTTTGCGGCCATCTTTTTAGCTGGCTGTTTTTTTACAATTTTTTTAGTTGGCATATATTTTATTGTTTAAGAACTTTTCCGTATTCAATCTCGTAAATATGAAGGAAGGCCATAAAAGCCATCAAGACCATGGGTCCCACTATAATCCCTGCGAATCCCATTGTAAAGATTCCTCCCAATAAAACAAAGAATGTAAGTAATGGATAAGTGTGAGCTTTACCTCCCACCAAGTATGGTCTAACTAAATTATCAATCACTCCCACGACCACAAGGCCCCAAATTAAAAGGAAAATACCCCAAGTATAATCACCTGTGGCAATTAATATAATTGCTGCAGGCAACCAAATCAACATAGTGCCAATCAAAGGAATAAAAGAAGCAAAAGCCATCATCGCAGTCCAGAAGAATACGTTCGGAATTCCAGCGATAGCAAAACCCACTCCTCCGACCAAACCCTGAATAATACCGGTTAAGAAACTTCCGATCAAAATAGCACTCACCATGGACTTCAACTTTTCAAAGAAAGGTTTTTCATGTCTGGAAGGCAATGGACTATAGTGTTTAATCCTTTCGATCAGAACATCTCCATCTTTGAAAAAATAGAACATAGAGAATAACAAAAGGATAAAATCCAACATCAATGCAGACAAACTCTTTAACAAATTCGTAGTTTGAGAAACCAAAAACGAACTGACATTCTGAGCGGCAGAAATGATATTTGCTTTGATATCCAAACTATCAAGATTTATCACAGGATCTATCTGTCTCTTTAAGTCAAAGAAGAAACCACCATCTTTCCATTGTAAAAACTTATCCAAGAATCCGGAATTAACTTTTTCTTGAATCACGGCATAAGCCCCGACTCCTTCTGAAGCCATCAACAAAATAAATACAGCAATTGGAATAATAATGATAAGAATAACCAGCAAGCATGACACGATAGAAGCCCATCCCTTATGACCTCTGAAAAATTTCACAATTCTACTATGAATAGGATAAAAAGCGACAACCAACACCACC
>CAINDQ010000157.1 GCA_903847465.1 uncultured Candidatus Peregrinibacteria bacterium | reverse complement strand
CAGATAAATGTGTTTGAATAAAACAGCCGTATTTTTTGGCGATCTTTGCAGTTTTTTGCATCAATTCCATCGTGCATGTTGGCGCAAATCTTGGAGTCACTGCATATTTATTTTTATATTTTTTTGCAAAATATTCCACGAGCTCAATTTCTTTTTTCGTATCAACCTGCAAATAGTCCGGAGAATTTTGATTCATCAAAACATTTCCGATAATAAAATTTCCATTTTTCTTTCCATCTGCGATTGCCTTTTCTGTTGAATATTTATGAATAGAAGAATAAATAATTCCATTTTTTGTGCCATTCTCTTTGAGCTCTTGATAGAATTTTTGAGCCATTTTGTCGGTATATTTTTTATCGGCAAATTTGGCTTCCTCGGGCCAAATATGGTTCTTTAGCCAAGGCAAAAGCGCTCCGCCAAAAGATCCTTTAACGCGATTTTGTACCCAATGCATATGAATGTCCGAAAAAGCGGGGATAATAATACTTTTTGTGTCTACGATTTTTTTCTTGCTGAATTTTTTTGCAATTTTTGAAAATTCACCAATGTCTATAATTTTTCCTTTTTCAGTGACAAGCCCGCCATCTGCATAAAAATCACACTTTTTAGAACTCTGTGGATTCAAAATCGTCCCTCTATAAATCATAGGTTTGAGGCTCATGAGGTATAACGAAATGATTATATAACAACAGACTAGAGAGGAGAAATGATTTTCAAGAAAACTTTGTGCCGTTGTATAGCGATCATGTATCGCTATACATTCGACGAGGCGTACATGTTAGCCGAGTCGAACTTAGGCACAGTTTTTAAGAAAAATATTTCTCCTCTCTAGTTCTCTCTGCTAATATGAAAGTAATGAGCAACCAAATACCAAAAGCGATTTTAGTTGATGTCGTCCCTCTCGAAAGTTCCAAAATCGAAGCGTATCAACGCTTAGAAGAATTGGAAAGTTTGGTGAAAACTTATGGCGGAATTGTGGTCGTAAAGACTATTCAAAAGCGCGGACTTCCTGACTACAAAACCTTTATTGGCCGCGGAAAAATCGATGAGATTATTGAAGATGGAAAAGCCAAATCAGCCAATATTATTATCATCAATAATATCGTAAAACCTCGTCAGCTTTATGAGCTTGGTGAACTTTTTCGTTTAGCAAATATCGAAGTTTGGGATCGCATCGATCTCATTCTAAAAATATTTGATAAGCATGCTCAGAGTAGTGAAGCAAAACTTCAGATCGATCTCGCGCGTATTCGTCACATGGGTCCTAGAATTTTCAAAATGGGAGGAGAATTAATGCAGCAGGAAGGCGTGCGTGGTACTCGTGGCGGTCCCGGCGAAACCAATACCGAAATTATGAAACGCCATCTCAGAACTCAAGAACAAAACATCATGGATAAGCTCAAACATTATGATCTTATTCAAGCAGGTCATCGCAAAAGAAGGAAACGCCAATATTACAAAACAGCCGCTTTAGTTGGTTACACCAATGCCGGAAAAAGCTCAATCATGAGAGCTTTAACTGGAAAAGATGTTTATATCGCCGATGAACTTTTTGCAACGCTCGATACCAAAGTTGGAAAATTATTTATTCAAGAAACTTATCAAGAAATTTTGATCTCAGACACGATTGGATTTATTCAGGACTTGCCGCCATTCTTGATTCAAGCCTTTAAATCTACGCTTGCAGAAGCCATAGACGCGGATTTATTGCTACATGTCATCGATGTTGCCGATCCAATGTATAAACAAAAAATTGAAGTTGTGGAAAATATTTTGGAACAATTGGATCTTCAAGATAAACCGAAAATTTATGTTTTCAATAAAATTGATTTGATCAATTTGGAAGAAAAAGAAGAGCTAAAGAAAGAAGCTGTTGTCGATGAAGGGCCGGAGCCTGAGCCAAAACCAAGGACAAGTGGAATCTTGCGCGCAGGAGTGGAAACGGCACGTTTACTAGGTTGGCTCAACAAAGATGCCGACTTGGATGATTTAAAAAATCCTAAAACCACTATCAAAAATCTCAAACATAATTACAAAGAATTTTCTCCGGTGTTTGTTTCCGCTTATGCAAAAACAAATCTCCCAGTTTTGATAAAAAAGATCTCCGAAATTTTAGGAAAACTTTAGAATTAATCGCCCAAAAGCACCTTGAATCCTTCTTTCTCAAGCATCTTTTTGATTTTCAGAATATCTTTGATCTCAGGTGGTTTTATATCGGACAAAGTATATTTCAAACCAAGCTTTTCCCATTTATAGGCGCCATAAGTATGGTAAGGAAGAAGCTCGATTAATTCCCAGTTTTTTGTCTTGTGCAAAAACTCCACCAACGCTTTTAAATTCTTTGAAGTATCAGTGTATCCAGGCAAAACCATATATCTGAACCAAAGGCGGGGAGTGGCTTTCTTTAGCTTCTTTCCCTGTTCAATAATATTGTTCAGAGTGTGAATATTTTTCAGGATTATTTCATTCGGCACGCCGGTCAAACATCTATGAATTTCCGAATCAAAATGTTTCAAACTCACCATGAAAAGATCGGTATAGGGCACCAAAGTTTTTAGATTTTTTTCAGAAGTAAAAAGCGAAGTATCGAGCGTCGTATGTATTCCATTCTTTCTACAAAGCTTCAAAAATTCCAACACGAATTTTGGTTGAAAAACAGGATCGCCACCACTCACAGTTACTCCACCTTTCTTCCCAAAATATGGCTTGTAGTCGAGCACGGTGGCTAGCAACTGAGCAGGGGTCATCTTCATGTAATCCTTCAGATCCAGCATGTCTCGATTGTGACAAAAAACGCAACGCAGGGGACATCCTTCCAAGAAAACCACAAAGCGTAATCCAGGTCCATCCAACGCCCCAAAAGTTTCGAAAGAATGAATCATACCAGTTGTTCCATCCATCGGGCTCATGTGCTCCTGATCTTTTTGAGTTACCACCATGCAGTGATCTTTGTTTGCGCTTTTATGTAAAAATTCAAACATATTTTTTTAAAATTAATTTATTAGAATGTTTTATGGAACGTGCGAGAAATGACTTCCTTCTGCTGTTCTTCTGTGAGCTTGATGAAATTTACAGCATATCCTGAAACACGAATTGTGAGTTGTGGATATTTCCATGGTTTCTTCATCGCGTCTTCAAGTACCGCCCGATTTATCACATTCACATTTAAATGATGTCCACCTTTTATAAAATATCCATCCAGCATATTTGATAAATTTTCAACACGTGCTTCCTGACTTTTTCCGAGTGTTTCCGGAGTAATAGAGAATGTATTTGAAATCCCATCACGACAATAATCGTAAGGCAATTTTGCAACACTATTTAGAGAGGCGAGTGCCCCATTTTTGTCACGGCCATGCATTGGATTTGCGCCTGGAGCAAAAGGTTCCCAAGCCTTTCGACCATCAGGAGTTGCGCCAGTATGTTTGCCATAAACCACGTTCGAAGTGATCGTTAGAATCGACAACGTGTGTTCGGCATTTTTGTACGCAGGATATTTGCGAAGAGCTGTGATAAATTTTTTGCAAACTTCAACGGCGATCTTATCCACGCGATCATCATTGTTTCCATAACATGGAAACTCACCATCGATTTTGAAATCTGTTGCGATTCCATCTTTGTCGTAAACTGGAGAAACTTTTGCATATTTTATCGCCGATAAACTATCTGTAACGATGCTTAAACCAGCAATTCCAAAAGCCATAAATCTATGAATTTCTGCATCATGCAGAGCCATTTCGCTGTTCTCGTAATGGTGATGGTCGTGACTGTAATGAATGATATTCATTGTCTCAACATATTTTTTTGCGAGCCAATCCATCATCTTGAAAAATCTTGTGGAGACTTCTTTGTAATCGAGAACGTCGCGGTGTTTTAGTTTTGGTAAATCTTTGATTACTAAATTTCTAGTGAACTCATTTTTGCCACCATTGATCAACAACAAAAGTAGTTTTGGTAAATTGCATCGTGCGCCAAAAAACTGCATCTGCTTGCCAACAGTCATGCCTGATACACAGCAGGCGATTGCGTAATCATCGCCGTGATATTTTCTCATCAAGTCATCACTTTCAAATTGTAGAGAACTTGTTTTGACAGAAACTTTTGCCGCATAATTTTTGAAATTTTCTGGGAGTTTTGGCGACCAAAGAATTGTTAAATTTGGTTCAGGCGCAGGTCCGAGATTGGTCAAAGTATGAAGTAGGCGATAGGTGGTTTTCGTCACCATGTGTTTGCCACTTACAGAAATACCCGCTAGCGCACACGTAATCCACGTTGGATCTCCCGCAAATAAAGCGTTGTATTCTGGATGCCTGAGATGACGAACGATTCTTAATTTTGTTACAAAATCATCTACGAATTGTTGCACCTCTGATTCTGAATATTTTTTCGAACGTAAATCTTTCTCCGCAAAAATATCAATAAACGCATCAATTCTACCCATGCTCATCGCCGCGCCATCTTGCTCTTTTACCGCAGCCAGATAGCCAAAGTAAAGCCATTGAATCGCTTCCTTTACATCTGTTGCCGGTTTCCCAATATCGAATCCATAGGAAGCCGCCATCGTTTTTATATCCATCAAAGCTTGAATATGTTTGTGGAAATAAATTCGCGTGCGCATGTTTTCTTCGGTCATGTATTTGCCACAAAGTTTTTGTTCGTCTTTTTTTCGTTCTTCAACCAAACGGTCAATTCCATAAAGAGCGATTCTCCTGTAGTCTCCAATGATTCTGCCACGTGAATAATTATCCGGAAGCCCTGTGATGATATCTTCCGATCGGAAAAATTTTCCTACCGGTGTGTAAAAATCCGCCCATGATTTATAAATATCAAAAACTGCATCATTGTGAGTGAGCACATATTTGCCATAAATTTCACTGATTTTTGGATCGAGTTTGTATCCCAAATCTTCACAAGTTTTTTCTACCAGTTTTATTCCGCCTCCCGGTTTTACTGCACGAATCAGTGGTTTGTCAGTCTGCAAGCCAAAAATCGACTCATGCTTTTGATCGATATAACCAGGTTTGTGACTAGTAATTGTGGAAACAGTTTTGGTATCAATTCCAAGTAATCCTTTTTTCTTGAATTCTTTTTGGAGCAAATTTTTCACAGTGTCCCAAACTTTCAAAGTATTCTTAGTCGGTCCTTGGAGAAAACTTTCATCGCCATCATAAGGCTTATAATTTTTGGAAATAAAATCTCTCACATCGATAGTTTCTTGCCAATTAGCCATAATTTGAAATATTAGGAATGAGAATTGAGGTCGCTTTTCAGTATAACAAAACTATTCCGAATTGCCAAAAAAAATGAAATTTCGGAAAAATGGCTTACACAAAATAAAAAAACATTATTTTGAGCGTTGACATTTTGCCCTTTTGTGCTAAAATCCTCCCTCTGTCTATTCTTCCTCAACTATAGGGATTTGCAGAGAGATCTTTAAAATTTTGTTCATGTCATTTTTTTTATGTGGTTATTGACTGGGGCTTTATGATTTCTATGAATAGAAGTTATTGAGCCCTGGCCAATACTATTTGGCAAAGGGTATCCCCGATTTCCGCCTCCTCGAATGTTTCGAGGTTGGCGACAAGTTCTATAGCAACGGCAATTAAGCCATACCAAGGAGGTACACCGACAATCACACGTTACCGATCGTTCTGAAAGCACGAGTGCAAGAGCACCCGAGAACAGACCTGATCCCGGAAGTTCAAGTCGGAGTGCGAATCCCACGGTAGGGATGCATTCCACGGCTCGCTCCACGTAAAGCGCATAGCGTAGTGGAGCATCTGATGGAGAGACGCCGATGACGACCCCCCAGACCCCCCTGAAGCTGTCCGACATCCTCGGCTACGACAACGACGGCCTCGTCAACCTGCTGAACGAGTGGGACCTGTTCCGGTTCCTCGAGGGAGACGACGTCCTGTTCGTCTCCGACTCCGATCCGCTGCCGATCTCGACCCCGAAGGGCACCGGCGACCTGCTGTCGCTGAAGGTCTTCGAGGGCGTCTGCGTCCGCGTCGTCTCCATGAACCTCGAGCAGGGGCTGAAGCTCCTCGGCCTGAAGTTCGTCGACAAGGAGAAGGGCGACGCGGTCAACGTGGCGCTGAGCGACACCTGGCAGGGCAACGGTCGGATCTCCGACGGCCCCGTCTTCGTGATCGAGCCCGGCCTCGTCCAGACGCTGGACGGCACCGACCTGACCGACCGCAAGCTGATCGTCAACTCGAAGGGCGTCGTCACGATGGGCGGCTTCCTGCCCGACGGCACCTTCGACCGCCGCCAGTGCGTCCCGTACGTCGCGCCGGTCGAGAAGGCCCCCGAGCCCGCCGCCGCCCCCGTCGTGCTGGAAAGCCCCGAGACCACCGACGGCCTGGGCACCATCGTCGTCGCCGGCACCACCGACGACGGCACCGTGAAGGACACCGCCGTCCTCGAGCCCGGCGCCGCCGATGCCGAAGCGCACCCCGACAGCCCCGACACCATCAACGAAGGCAAGGGGATCGTGGTCGCCGAAGCCGACGGCACCCTCGCGCCCGAGCCCGTCCCCGCGACCGACGACGCCACCGGCCAGCCCGCCGACGTCGCCGCCGCCGTGCCCGTGCCCGTCACCGACGACGAGGCCATCGCGCACGAAGAGGGCAATTCCGAGTGCCCCTGCCTCGCCTGCGAGAACGCCGAATTGCTCGCCCGAGGCCTCAAGCCCCTCGTCGCCGGCACTGCGCCCGAGCCCGTGCCCGTCGCCGCCGCCACCGAGGACGACGACACCTGCGGCCCGACCGAGGAGCCCCTCGAGATCCCCGAACTGGACGATCTCGAGCCCGACCCCGACGCCGACGGGAAGCCCGCGCCCGAGTCCACCGCCAGCATCGCGGAGACCCTGGCCCCCGCCGCCCACTCCGCGGAATGCGGTTGCGACGCCTGCGTCGCGATGCGCGGCTCCGACGTGCCCGAGCCCGTCGTGTAGGTCTCCACTTCGCCCCCGGGGACCGGCATCCTGCCGGCTCCCCGGGGCACCCCGACCCGCCACCGAACTGACGTGACACAAGATCCTAGATCGCTACGATCACGCGTTCTCCCCCCGGAGCGACGCGCTGACGAGCCAACACCCGCTAATCTACCCTGAGGAAGTAATTAGCGGCTTTCCCCTGTTTTTGAACACAGCAAAAAAGCCCTATTCAAAAATAGAGGAGAGTAATAAAAATTCTAGAATTTATTTATTATGCTACCTGCTCCAAAATAGCTTCTGACGTTTCTGCTTGAATATTTGCAGGCTTGGCTTCCTTGTATCTCATTAAAGGTTTCCTTAAACAAGCATAAATTTTTTCAAGCATTTG
>CAINDQ010000156.1 GCA_903847465.1 uncultured Candidatus Peregrinibacteria bacterium | reverse complement strand
TTGATTCCAAATTTTGTAAGAATTTTCTTGGCCAATTTTTGATCCTCAGCTTTTTTGAAAATGTCACCAGCGTCATTGTATATTACAAAAACTCGACTCTCTTTCACTTTGCAAATTTTTACAATTTCTTTGCCAGAGGTCTCGGAAACAGTGAAAACAACGTCGGCCTTACTAACCGCTTTTTTGCTTTGCTCATGCGCCATTCTGGACAAAATTCCTCCCGTATAATGTTTATATTTCCAAGGCAAACAATCATGCACAGTCACAAAAGTCTTTATTCCCTTTTTGTAAAAATCATTCGTCCAAGGATTGGAAGGATATGGAAAAAACGCGACATCAAACTTTTCTTTTAATAAAATTTCTGGCAGTTGAATTTGTTCCCACCACACTTTTTTTGCACCAGCAGATGGCATTTTTTTCTCCGGTAATATCACGAATTTCACATTCTTTGAAAACAAACCAGTAACTTCTTTTCCCACTTTCTCCATCACGAAAAACACATACTCCTTTTTCAAATCAATCTTTGCGAGCTCTTTCACAAGGTTGATTGTGTGCTGACCTATGCCAGTAAACGGCTTTAGTAAGAATCTGCCATTTATTCCGATTCTCATTATTTTGCAGTATTAAGAATTAGATCCACGATATTATTTGTGCCATTTATAACTTCTGAATCTTGAATTTTTGTTTGATTATAAGATGCCAAAAATATTGCTTCAATGAAATCGCTACTGGTCACATTTCCGCTAAGCATAGCCCATCCAAATTTTCTGACGAAGACTCGAGCGTTGTCCAATTGATCGCCGCGACTGCCTTTCGATAAAGGAATAATCACTGCTTTCTTCTTCAGCAAAGCAATTTCAGCCAAACTGTTTGCACCTCCACGCGTCACAATAAGGTCGCACACCGCATAAACGTCTTTCAATTGCTCATCCAAATATTCAAATTGTTTATAGCCGGTTCTGTGCATCCCGATGTCAATATTTCCTCTTCCGGTAATGTGCACTATTTGGAATTTTTTCAATAATTCATCCAAACTTTTTCTCACCAAATGATTGATTTGTTCCGCTCCCTGACTGCCTCCCATCACCAAAATTATCGGTCTAAAATCATTCATTCCTGTAAATTTATAGCCTTCTTCTTTGTTTCCACCAAAAATACTTTCGCGTACCGGATTCCCAGTCATCACGCATTTCTTTTGAAATTTCTTTGGTAAATAATTTTTAGTTTCTTCGTAACTAATACATATTTTTTTTGCGAATTTCATGCTCAGCTTATTGGAAAGCCCCGGCACCACATCAGATTCATGCAAAACAACCGGAATCTTTAGCCAAAAAGCCGCAACAGTAACAGGAAAACTCACATATCCACCTTTGCTAAAAACTACCATCGGATTGTATTCTTTTAGGATTTTATACGCCTGAAAAACGCCCATCGGCACTCTAAAAAAATCCACAAAATTTTCCCAAGAAAAATATCTGCGCATTTTTCCGCAACTGATTGCTTCAAAATCAACTCCCATTTTTTCAATCATCTTTCTCTCCGGACCGTTTTTTGAGCCAATATATTTTAGCTCAGCTATCTCACGTTTTTTAAGCTCTTCGATAACGGCCATGTTCGGGATGATGTGACCTCCTGTCCCTCCTCCAGTTAGCACTATTCGCATAATAAGATGTGTTTTCGGATATATTTAAAAGAATTCCGACTCCAATTAAAGAAGCGATCAACGAAGATCCTCCATAACTCACAAACGGCAGAGTAATGCCGGTAACGGGCATCAGCGCCGTATTTACAGCGATATTAATAAACGCCTGACTCATTAGCCACGTGGTAATTCCTACCGCCACATACATTTCAAAATTATTCGAAGCTCGATTGGCAATGGAATAGCCTCTGAGCGCAATAATAAAATAAGCAATCACCACGAAAATAATCCTAATAAAACCAAGCTCTTCCGCCGAAGCCGCAAAGATAAAATCATCAGAAGCCTGCGGTAACCAATATGATTTTTGTACGCCCTGTGTCAGTCCTTTTCCAAAGAATCCACCGCTTCCTACAGCGATATTTGCCTGCATAGACTGCCAGCAATCTTGTTCCACACACGCTTCATTTACCCTGTTGAAAGAAGTAAATCTCTCTCTCACATGAGGAACAGCGGTAACTACGATAATTCCCGCAAGCAATGCTATCAAAAACCCAAAAGCTAAATGCTTGAATTTTGCTCCAGCCACGAAATAAATCAGCACACAAATTAAAGAGATTACAAAAGTTCCCCCGAAATCATTTTGTAAAATAATCGGGAAGATAATAGCTGCAGCTAGTAAACAAAAAGGCAAAAATCCATCCTTGAAACTCTCCACGTCCTCTCCTTTTTTACTGAACCAGTAGGAGAAGTAAAGAATGGCCACCAGTTTTGCAAATTCGGAAGGCTGTAGGGAAGTATTAAAGATAACAAGCCAGTTTGTAGCGAATGTTCCATAGTTGCTCCCCATCACTAAAACCGCCAAAAGCACAATCACCATAGCCACAAATAACACCGGAGCCACTTTTTTCCAGAATTTCATCGGTAATTTGTAAGCTACAAAGAAGGCCACAATCCCAATTCCAAGGCGTATCAAATGTCTCTTGAATAACAAATAGCAATCAACATCCGCACTGCCGCAGTTTGGGTATTGCACTCCTGGAGCCGACAAAGCGATTGATTTTGGCACACCAATACTGGTGATCATGATCAACCCAAAAATCAAAAGAAATAGCACTGTCAGGGCTAAAACGGTATCAAATTTCAGCGATTTTATCATAGGAAAAAATCTTTTAAGCAAACGAAATACTACTAGTTTTACCTTGATAAGAAAAGAGTAAATCTATACTCTTTGTTTATGAAAAACTTTCTCAAAATATCTGGCTTCGTTGTCATGTTTTTAGGACTAGATCAGTTGACGAAATATCTGGCGGTCATGTTTTTCAAGGATCCTTTTGTGATCGTAGATGGTTTTTTCAAAATGCAATATGTGGAAAATACCGGAATCGCTTTTAGCTTGCCGTTGCCATATATTTTGATCCTTATTAGTAATTTTGTTTTGCTGTTTTTGTTGGCAACATTCGCCTATAAGGTCGTCGATTTATCTGCATTGCCAGCCAAAATTTGCGTTTCCATGATTCTGGCTGGAGGAATCGGAAATCTGATTGATAGGTTGATTCATCACTTTGTAATCGATTTTATTTCCATTTGGGCATATCCATTTTTCAATCTGGCAGACGCTTTTATTACAATCGGAGTATTGTTATTGATTCTGTTTTATGGTAGAATAAGGCAAGTTAAAACAAAAACAATATGACAGAAGTTAACGCAACTGTTCAGGAAGAGGCTCCAAAACAATTAGGACCAGCTAGACTTGGATTCCCAATGCTTTTGCTAAAAACATTAGCGGGACTTGCAGGTGGAGGAATCGGTTCTTTGATTTTATTGATTATTGCGGTTCTCGCCGCAACGATTATTGCTCCTTTAACGGATCCAGCGGCCGCCACTGATAGTGTCAGTCCGGTTTTCGTTTTTGTGGTGAGTATTGCGGCTTTTTTGGCTTCTACAATTGGAAACATCTTGAGCGTTCTCTTCCTTTCTCTGACCGAACGTGAAAAATATACTAAAACTTCTACCACTATCTATCATATTTTCATTATCAGTGTGGTGATGTTTATTTTGATGGTACCGGTATACTTTATTGCCTCATCGATCAATGTTGGGTTGGCGGTTTTCGCTATCGCTCTTCATGTGATTTTGTCAGCAATGGCCAGCGCCTTGATTATGGAAATGGTCTCAAATACTAAATATGCCTTAATTGGTCTTTATGGAATTTTCCTTTCTATTGTCTTGAGTACAGCTCTTTTGTTTGGGCTATATGGAGGCAATAATCCTGCAATAGTCTTGTTCCTTGCTTTGCCTGTTGTATGGGGCTCAATCTCTCTTATTTACAGCATTTTCTCTATGATCTATGGATGGATCGTAGATGTATACGATGAGGATTTCCTTTCTCTGGAAATAAGTTTCGGACAGGATTATGGAAAAGCTGTGGAATCAGAAAAGCCAGTAGTTGCTCGCGCAAAGGATGAAGCTGGTGCTGAATTCCTACGTCATAACTAAAGTAGCGAGATTTTCGGTCCGAAGCCTTAGCCAAAAACGAGCTTCGCGAGATTTGGCGTGGGCGAAGGACTCTGCTCAAGAAAAAATGCCCGGAGCCTTTTAGGCGAGGACATTTTTCGTAGAGCAGAGAGAAAATCCCTATTGAGACAGATTTTCATTCAAAGTCTTTCTCATAACCTCCATCGGAGCTTCTTTTCCCGTAAACAATTTAAACTGTTCTGAAGCTTGATAGAGGAACATCTTGTCTCCGGTAATAATTTTTTTGCCTAGAGCTCGAGCTGTTTTGAGGAGGGGAGTAAAGAGTGGTTTGTAAACGATTTCCATTACGGTCGAAAAATATTTCACGTATTCTGCTGGGCAGAATTTTTCCGATTCTGCAGCTGTTATGTCTGGCTGTAAGGTCCAGAGGGAGGTTGTTTGAATTAGAATTGTTTCGGCTTGAATAAGCTCTTTTTGGAATGAAAGAGTGTTCGCTAAATTTTCACTAGAGAAAGCTTTTATCTCCACCCCAAACATTTCCGAAAATTCTTTTGCCAATTTTTCGGCGTGGTCTAGCGTTCTATTTAATATTCCCAAAACATTCGCGCCTTCTTTCAGTAATCCATAAATAACGGCGCGTGCCGCGCCTCCAGCTCCCAAAATTACTACCTGTTTATTCTTCAAATCTCCCACAGCTTCTTTCAAAGCCTGACTACTTCCCACGAAATCGGTATTGTATCCATAAAAAACTCCATCTCTATTCACGACAGTATTCACCGCGCCAATCTTCTTTGCATCTTCGGAAACTTGATCCATGTAATTCAATATCATCTCTTTGTAAGGCAAAGAAACGGACAATCCGGAAACTTTACCTGCCTTCATTCTATCCATAAAATCTCCCAATTCATTCTCTGGAATTTCAAAAAATCCAAACTGGCTATCTGTATCAATAGCCTTGAAAGCCGCATCAAAAACCACTGGGGAAAGCGAATGTTTCGCCGGGAAAGCGAGGATTCCGTATTGCTGAGTCATTGGAAATAGATGTTATTTCTTCTCAAGAGCTTGGCCAATTTTTTCTATCGCTCGAAGCGCTTCAATTGGCACCATCCAGATAGTTGTATTTGATTGATCAGAGGAAATATCATTGATGGATTGTAGTGTTCGTAAGTGCAAAGCTCCAGGAGAATCTGACAAGTTTTTTGCAGCCTTGGCGATGTTTGTTGAGGCGATTACTTCTCCTTCAGCCTGAATAATGACGGCTTTTCTTTCTCTCTCTGCTTCGGCAACTTTTGCCATCGTGCGTTTCAATTC
Source organism: uncultured Candidatus Peregrinibacteria bacterium (assembly GCA_903847465.1). Lineage (GTDB taxonomy): Bacteria > Patescibacteriota > Gracilibacteria > UBA1369 > LOWO2-01-FULL-3 > CAINDQ01. The sequence continues at coordinate 29,874 of CAINDQ010000156.1, read as the reverse complement.
TGGAGGAAGAACGACGTCTTTTAATTCAACAGATTGTACGTCTATGCCCCATAATCCAGTGGTTTGCTCCACAGCTTCTTCGATTTGTTTAGCGACCTCTGCTCGATTTTTCAGCAATTTATCTAGTGAAAATTCACCAACGGCATTACGCATTGTGGTCTGAGCAAGCTGACTAACGGCATAATAAAAATTTTCAACTTCGATTATCGCTTTTGCGGCATCATTTATTTTGTAATAAATAACAGCATTCATGGTCACAGAGATATTGTCTTCCGTAATGGCTTCTTGATCAGGAACATCTACGGCCTTTATACGGATATCTACTTTGGTCAGATTTTGGAAAATTGGGATGATTATGCGCCATCCTGGCTCAGAAATTCCTGTGAATTTACCAAGAGTAAACCTCACGCCTCTCTCGTATTGTTTGATTTCTTTGATACTAATCAAAATGACCACTCCCACGAAAATAAGAACCGGAATCAAAAGTCCTGCTAAAATCTCTCCATCCATAATTGTTTTGGTTAAAAGTAAAACTACCAATAATTTGCGCCATGCTGGCCTTTTTAGCAAGTTGCCCCCTCACATATCCTTGAAATAAAAGTCTAAAAATGGTAGAATAATATGATATAAAAAATCAAAACACCCAAAAAAACAAACATGATCGCATACGCAGCAGCAACAACAGGTACCCAAATTGCCGACAACACAACGTCTCAATTGACTGGAATTGTCGCGATGATCGTTACAAGTATTCCACTTTGGATTGCGGCTTTTGTCGTTATCCTTGTTACGTTTTTGATCGCCAAAATAGTGAAGTCAGTTGTTGAAAGCAAGATGATGGAGAAGGGTGTAGAGGATGATAATAAGGAAGTTGTGGCCTTGGGCGGACGTGTTGCTTATTCCGCTGTTTTGACTATTGGAGTCACTGTTGGTTTGAAAATTGCGGGAATAGATTTGACCGTAATTATCGCTGCGGTAGGCTTTGGATTGGGTTTTGCCCTCCAAGATTTGATTATGAATTTTATCGCTGGAATAATGCTTTTATTGAACCGCCAGTTTGCCATTGGTGACTTTATTAATGTTGGCGGAACCCTTGGAAAAGTTGTCGAAATCCAATCTAGAGTAACTATTCTAAGAGCTGTTGATGGAACAAAAGTAATCGTACCAAACTCTGATTTATTCAGCACACAGGTTACAAGTTATACTTCAAATCCATTTAGAAAGATTGAAGTTGCCGCCGCTGTTGATTACAGAGGCGATCTGCAAAATGCTCTTAAAGTATGTATGCATGCGGTAAAACAGACGAAAGGAATTTTGGCTGAACCAAAGCCTGCCGTTGTAATTAGCGGATTTGGGGCTAGCAATATTGATATAAAAATTGGAGCTTGGGTAGAATCAAAGAGTGCTTGGGTTAAAATCAAAAGCAATTTGATGATCAATATCAAAAAAGAATACGACAAATATGGTATTCCTCTTGCTTGGTCTATTTCACAGGTTATGTACGATAAAGACATGCCGATAGACGAAAAGAAATTCATTGAAGAAAAGAAATTGGAAGCGGCAATAGTTGCGGATGCCGCAGCACAAGCTCAGCTACAAACTCCGGTAACAACTCAAGTTCAAGTCACTTCGGTAACTCCTATGACACCTGTAAAACAGGAAGCTGAATATGAGGAGCCACAGCCTCTAAAGCCACTAGGGGAAATAAGATAGACTTTTCAATTAGTTCTGATAAACTGAAATCGTAAATTGACGTAAACCGTCAATTTTCTAAATTATCAAATTCCAGAAAAATGCCACATTTATCCATATTTGATATAGCGGGACCAATCATGGTTGGCCCATCCAGTTCTCATACAGCTGGCGCCTGCAAGATCGGACAATTTGCCCGTGCCTTGTTTCACAAAACGCCGCAAAAAGTCACTTTCTATCTGCATGGATCTTTTGGTGAAGTATACAAAGGGCATGCGACCGACAAAGCTTTGCTTGGCGGAGTAATGAAATTCAGAACTAGCGATTCTGACATCAAAAACGCTTTTGAAATTGCCAAAGAAAAAGGAATCAAATATGAATTTATTAAGAAAAATCTGGGGTTGAAATGGCATCCCAATACGGTAAAAATAGTGCTTGAGGATGGGAAATACAAGATGGCGGTAATCGGATCTTCTATCGGCGGGGGAATGATTGAAATTCTACAAATTGATAGTTTCAAAGTGCATATCCGTGGACGCGCGGGAAAGCATCTTTCGCTTGTTGTAATGCATGATAAGAGTCCGTCGGTGACACGTGCCGTGGTGAAATATATTAATTCTTTGGGAGGAATAGCAGTTGATGAAGTGGTTGGCCAATCGCTGAAGGACAAAACCTTGAGCGTAGTCAGTATGGAAGGGAGAAGAATTTTGCTTTCCGAAGTAATGGAATTGGAAAAAATCAAAGGGGTTGATTACGCCAGAGCGCTTTCAAAATTACAAAAACAGCAATAATTATGGAATTTGAATTCAAAACAGCAGAGGACTTATTAAAACTTACAAAAAAGTACGACCATAGTATTTCCACGATCGCTAAATGGTATGAGGCGGAGAGGTCAAACAAGTCTGAAGGCGCAACTAGAACCCAAATGAAAATGGTCAGAGATGTGATGTACGAGGCCGTGAAAAAGGGGATAAAATCCAATCAGCATACAGAGTGGACGGGATCCGGAGGCGATGCGCACAAGCTTTTTAACAGTCTGAAGGATCTGAAAAATATGATGGGAAATAAAGTTACGGTGAGAGCGATGGCGTATGCTTTAGCGGTAAATGAACAGAATGCTTTGATGGGAAAAATAGTGGCATTTCCGACAGCTGGAGGAGCGGGCGTGATCCCAGGAGTTTTATTTAGTTGTGCAGAACATTTTCATGCTGGAAAAAGGAGACTGATTAAAGGTTTGTTTACTGCGGCGGCAGTCGGTTTGATTATCGCCGAAAGAGCTAGTCTTTCCGCCGCAAAAGCCGGCTGCCAAGCGGAAATTGGCGCGGCAGTGGCTATGGCTGCAGCCGGCCTAACCGAAATGCGCAGCGGCACACCACAACAATGTTTAGATTCCGCCGCCATCGGCTTAAAGAGTTATTTAGGTTTAGTTTGCGATCCATTGGGCGGACTCGTCGAAGTGCCATGCATCAAAAGAAACGCCATCGGTGCTATGGCTGCCATCGGCGCCTCCGACATGGTTATGGCAGGCATAAAAAGCAAAGTTCCATTTGATGAAGTTGTCTCCGCGATGAATAATATAGCCAAGCACATGTCATCAAAATTTAGAGAAACAGCGCTAGGCAGTCTTGCCATCACGAAAACCGGCAACGAAATAAAAAGAAAATTAGGCCTAAAAGTAACCGAAGAAATCTAAAAACTCACAAAAATATGTTTAGAATCGGCATTCTCGCCTCTACAAAAGGAACAGATCTGCAAGCCATCATCGATGAAATGAAAGCAGGCCAAATGCCTGGCATCGAGCTCGCTGTCGTGATCAGTAATAAGGCAGATTCCTACGCGCTCGAGCGTTCCAAAGAGCAAGGCTTCAAAGCAATTTTTGTCGATCCAAAAGGAAAATCACGCGAAGAATTCGACGTAGAAATGTTGCAAATCCTGGAAAAAGAAAAAGTAGATTTAATTGTTTTGGTTGGTTATATGAGAATTTTAAGTGTGCCTTTTATCAAAGCTTTTCCAAAAAGAATTATAAATGTTCACCCAGCTTTGATTCCCAAATTTTGTGGTAAGAATTTCTTTGGCGCAAACGTCCACGAAGCAGTTCTAGCTGCCCACGAAAAACAAACCGGCATGACTATCCACTACGTCGAAGAAGGCGTAGACACGGGCGAAATCATTCTCCAAAAAACCTGCCCAGTTCTCGAAACCGACACCCCAGACACCCTCAAAGAGCGTGTCCAAGCTCTCGAAAAGAAGTGGTATCCAGAAGTGATTCGAAATTTGGCGAAATAAGTCTAGCTCTCCTTCATTTTCTGCAAATGCTTCTCAAATCTAGCCCAGACGGTGGTTATGCACGTCCCGCATCCACTATGGCAGCATTTTTTGCCGCGTAAGTTTTTTAGTTTTTCTTCTACGGTATCCACTGTCATTGGAGTGCCATCTTTGAAATAAAATTCTACACAACGTTTTGCAATTTCCGGATCAATATCAGCCATTTTAAAAACAGATTATTTATTATTTCTTCAACCTCTTCCTCATTTCTTCTCTTCCTCCCACCACAATTTTCGCCTTATTTGGGCAGATTTTTAATTCCCATTTGGCGCGCACAAAACTTCCTTCTGGAATATTTTCAGGAATTACGATTCCAGCTCCCACCAAACTATCACTTCCAATTCTTACCCCCGGCATCATGCTCGTATTTATTCCCACTCTCACATTGTCCCCACAGATCAAACCAAATTTATTCGTCTGAGTATCGATCCTGTTTCCATCAATATCTACATGAATATTTCCCTCATCCAAGCGCAAATTCCCAGTCACAGTGCCCGAACCAAACGAAACATTATTTCCGATCACGCTATCGCCAATATAATTTGTATGAGTCCACACATCATTGCTCAAGTGACTTCGCGCCACCTCCGTGCTAAATCCAATAATGCAGTTTTTTCCGACATGACTTTCGCGCACCAAAGCATTCGTCGCCACGATTGTATTTGGGCCAATATAAGCTGGTCCGTTGATCACTGCTCCATCAAAAATCACTGCCTTTTCGTCGATGATTACGTCGCCATTAATGATTGCATTCTTGGCAATCTTTGCGGACTTCGCGATCTTCTTTTTTGCTTGTGCGAATAAGTATTTGAATACCGGAACCACATGCCACGGAAACTTTATCGGCTGCCAAAATCCGGAGTAAGGCACAGCCGCCATGCGAACCCCATCATGTATCATCGCTGTCATCATTTCCTCATACTGATCGGATTTATCGTCCTTCACTTTCTCCAAATATTTGAATAATTTTGCTGGATTTGTGTGAACATGCAAAACGAGATTTACCAGATTACTAGGCTCTTTTCCGATCGCTGGTTTCTCGATAATCGCTGAAATAATATTTTTCTTATCAACTTTCAGGTATCCACCTGGGAAATATTTATCGACTGTTTTTGCGAGCAGATAACTCTCGGCGGATTTGCTCTTGAAGGCCTTCATGATAGATTTCATAGCCGTTTTATCGACCACATCATTTCCGCTGAAAATAAAAATCGGCTCATCGAAGACGAGTTTTTTCGTCGCCAAAATCGCGCCTCTCATTCCTATTTCCAGATTTTTCTGTTCAACCACCACAATCTTTTTGCTCAACTTCGCACATAACTCTCGAAGCTCAGCCAAGTTATGTTTTCCGCCCACCACCACGATATCCTTCATCCCATTCTCCATCAAAAACTCAATCTGATGCTGGATCAAAGGCTTACCCAAAAAGTCCAAGAAATTCTTGTCCTTTATCGGAGCCATTCTTTTGCTCCTCCCTGCGGCGAGTAATAATGCTTTCATACGGGGACTATTGTACTACAAGAATCATTTCAGGTAAAATCCGATCAACAATTCCTAATAATAATTCTATGAAAAAGTTCTTCCCAGCCTTAGTCCTTCTTTCCCTTCTGTTCACCGCCTGCGCTCAGAATGTTTCCGAACCACTTACTTATTCCACCACGGGAGCAGATGCCACAGTTTCAAAAACCACAGCACCATTCGACTATACCGCAGAACAATTAACATCAAGAGCCGAAGAATGTGGCAGTGCGCACGAGCCTAACTATTTCAACGAACTTGTTTCAAAATTTAGTGGCACTACCAAGACCATCTACAATTTCAAATACACAAAACCAAGCCAAGAATCCGACACTTTCACGGTTACTCTCCTTCCAAACAAAGGCTCGTACACAACGCTAGACCAATTCAAAGCAGACTTTGATCTATGCGCTGCGGGCGGAGGAACTTACCCAACAATGCTTAATTCCGACTGGTTACTTTTTGGGAATTCTTGCGGGAGTGGTTTTGACGACGGTTCAGGAAAACCTGTCGGATGCCGGGAAGTAAAAGACGTAGTTGAGCCAACTTTGAAATTGAATTCAACAACGCTGGAGCCTACTGAACAAGCACAATTGACCATGCCGGTAGCAAAAATCACCGCCAAAGACGAATCAGCAATCGCCGAAAAAACTTTGGTAGCCTTCTTTAATTCCTTAAGCCAAAACAAATTCGCAGACGCTGTGAAACTTTTTAGCACTTCAACCACTGACTGGGAAAGCCTAAAAGTATATAGCCCTACAGAAGAAACCGACTCAGCAAAAATTCTCGAGCAATATTGCTCAGCCACTCAAACCTGCCTAAAAGCCAAAGTTCTCTCCGCAAAACAAGTCGCCGACTACGAATACAATCTAGTCGTGCAATTCTTCAATAAAGACGGCAGTCTCTACGTTTTCGGCCCATGTTGCGGCGCAACCGAGGAAGAAATGCCATCAAAGAGAGAATTTGAGTTCACGGTGAAAAAGGTCGGCGGAGAGAAAGGGAAATTTGAAGTAGTAACGGCGCCATTATACAGGCCTTAACAACTAGCTCAGCACTTCAATCAATCTATCATGTTCCACCGCTTTCTTTATCTCGAGAGCGATTCTTTCGCCGTAGCTCATTGGTTCGCCATATAGATATGACGTACAAGGCGTAAATCTGGTCCCTGGCGAGCCTGGAATTCTCATACTGACATCGAACGCCACGAACTCTTCCTTGCCGTCATAGGCCGCGATAGCGCCTTGTAGAGCGAAAGGTCCGACTATTCCCGGAGCCACTTCTTCCTTCAAAGTTTTTACGAATTTCTCACCTGCCGCAAAAGCTTTTTCCAAAATCGATTCTTTTGTGGTGCAAGCGATGTGGCCGGTTTCGATCATTGATGGTTTGTATCCAGCATCGAGAAGCGACATTTGAGTAGAAGCATCGAGCCTGAGAAATCCATCAAGCGAAGTCTGTCTGCGGGTATCTGTCCCCATTATTTCGAGTCCGTCCTCGAGAGGGGAATAGAAATAATTGAAATTGATCTGCGCGCCAAGTACGAATTCTTCGATTACTGCTTTGTCCAAATCTTTTTGGAGAATCTTTCCGTCCGCGAGCATTTTTGAGCTGATCTTTTCGAAATCAGCAGCAGAAGTCGCCACGAAGAATGCTCTCTCGTATCCTCTATTTGCCTCATTTACTTTGATGATAAGTGGTCCACCTTTTTCTGTTTCGAAATGTTGCTTGAATGCTTTTTGTAAATCTTCTGCGCTCATTTTGGAATCTCCAGAGCGAACGATTTTTGGCATTCTGATGCCAGCTTTCTCCAGAAGATAATATTGGTTTTTTGGAAAATCTCTCTCTTCCAATTTCACTAATTCTCTCGAACCAAAGATTGGCACTTTGAAAGAATTTTCAATTTCCGCGAAGTCGCAATATACCCAGAAATATCTGTTGTGAATGAAAATCGTATTCATTTTTAGAAGCTTTTCTTGCACTTCTGGTTTCACGATATCTTTGAAATGATCAACCTCGATTATCTCATCAATACAACCCAATTCGCCTGTCGGCGCATACGAATCTTTACGAGTTTTGTAGTATTTTGAATAGGTCTCGTGTCTGCCTTTCATGCAAACCGCCACAGTCTTGAATCCGTATTTTTTGGCTCCACTGCACACATCCAAGGCGCTATGCCCACCCAAAACTCCAATCGTAATATTCTTCAAATCATAACCTTTCAGAATTTCCAAAATGTCTTGTTGATTGATCATAAAAGTAAAAATTAAAAAGCTAAATTGCTATGCCCATTCTAAGCGATCCTTTTGTCAGCTGCAACTCTTGAATTAAAATCCCATTAAGTGACCCCCTGGATTAACTATTACCGATAAGGCAAATGCTAAAATTATGAATCCTAAAAGAGCAGCCAAAAAAGCTATAAATATTTTTCCAAAAAATACATTGGGAAACATTATTTTGACCATAAGTGATTTAGGCAAGAGGAGAATAATAAATACCAAAGGAGCAAGCTGAATTTTGAAAAGTTCGGATAAAAACCAAGCAATAAGAGTCATGGAAATCGAAAAGAATGCAGAGAGAAGCGATCTTAACCAAGGTCCTTTAGTACTGAATTGTATAGCAATAAGCTCGATTATGGTGAGGCCAATAATCATCGCTGGAATAACAAAAAATAAAGAATCCATGTTTTTAAATTAAAAAATAAATATTACCCCATTGTGAATCGGCCAGGAGGAAATACTGTGAAATAGATAGCTCCAAAAGTAATAGCCATAATGAATACAACCACTAACGAAATAAGAGCTTTTTTAAAAGAAATTTCTGGAAAGAACTTTATTGATATTAAAGCTTTCAAAACTGGTAATAAGATACCAAAAATCAAAATCATGCCAGGTAATCCTGAATCGAGAAGAGTTGAGAAAACTACATGTAAAATATAACCTAAAACTAAAAGAAGAATGAAAATCCCTAAGGTTAAAAAAGTTTTTCCCCAGCTTCCCTTGAAAAATAATTTTACTAATCCCAATTCGAATATTAATAAAGCTAATAGTATAGGCCAGGTAAAAGCTGCGAAAAAAAGCATACCGTATAAAAACATAGGTATAGCACGATCGCTAAGAGTCTCTGATGTTACGGCAGGAGCAATTTGGGAAGGCTCTCTAATGGATACTGGAGAGCTCTCAGAAATAGAAGAAGGTTGGCTTTTATCAGGCTGCGCAACTCTGGAAACCGCAGATGACACATTAGCTGTAAGCAAAAACATTGGAATGATTAAAAGCATCGTCGGCAAAAACCTTTTCATATTTGTTGATTAGAGGATATGTTCTTGAGTTTAGCAGAATTCAAAATCATTTTAATTATTTTACCCCAGAATTTTCTTGAGCTGGTCTCCCTCAATCGCCATCTTGATATCACGAGCCAGCCTTCTGCCCGTGCTCATCGGTTCCTTGTATTTCAGCGCTGTGTAAGGCGAACCTTCGATATATGGATTTGTACCAGCAACGATTCTAGCCGAGATTTCGAAAACGTAGTAATTAAGTTCTGGATCGATGACTCCTTCAAGGCAGAATGGCCCAAATAAGCCACCATCTACCAATTTTTTCGAAGCTGCCACTACCTGATCTCCCATTTCAAACATACCAGGGAGCAAAGACTCACGAACCACCAATGAAGAATTTCCAACGATTGTATACGTAGTGTGAATATTGGCATCTACCTGATCTTTTGCGGCTATGCGTCCAATGGAATCGGCATTTGATTCATACCTTTTATCGAATCCCATTATCTCCAATTCGCCAGTCAATTTGCTGTAAAAATAGTGAGTATAAACCGGAACTCCAACGATATATTCTTGAATTACATATCCGTCATTATCCGGAAATTCCTTAATTCTTTCTTTGAATTGGCGTTCATTGTTTGCCAAGAAATAACCTTGTCCACCTTTTGCTCCGTGAAATTTTATGATCACTGTGCGATCGATTTCTTTCGGACTTTTGATGATTTTTGGAACCTTGATGCCGGCTTTCACCAGCCATTCTCTCTGTTTCTCTCTATCCGCTTCCCATTCCAGAATTCCTCTCGCGCCATAATGCATAGCCTTTATCTCCTTGGCTTTAGAGGCTCCCACATGCGCTACAAACGATCCATGTGGAATCAAAATTGCCTTCTTTTTTATCAATTGAGGTTCGATTTTGAAGTAGTCTTTGAAAGAATCGACACTGATAATTTCATCAGCGACTCCGTATGACTGGTATGGTCTCTCTGAGCCTTTTTCGCATATGCAAATGGTTTTGAAGCCTTCGTCGTGAGCGCCTTTCAGTATTTGCAAAGCCGTGTGGCTACCCAGAGTTGCTATTCTGTAGTCTTTTATTTTCCCCATAACTGTTGATTAAATCTTTTGGTTATCATACAAACAACCAAGTATTTTGTCCACAAGATATTTTTCTCCCTTATTTCATGATTGGAGTTGCCGATCTCTTGCATTCTTTTAATTCGCCATTTGTACAAATGCAGCTAGCCGCATAGGTGAGAATTCCGGAACCCATAATGTCGATAGTTTCACCATTTGCGTATTGTGCACCCATAAATCGGCATGTTCCAGCCGCTCCGTAAGAGGCAGGTTTATGATCAATTACGTATTTTGCATAAATATCTATGCCACTTTTTATCGTATCGTAAGTGACGTAATAGGCAGTTTCATCACCCAAAACTCCATTGAAATCAGCATCTCCAATATTCATCATTCTGGTTGTCATATCCGCCATTTCGGCTCTCGTGAGGTAGTGATCAAAGCTCTTGATAGTTATTGGAATGAGATTATATCCAGCTCCCATTTTTACCACGCCGATGTACCATGGATCAGTTTTGTCGGCATTGAAGTTGTAAACGCTGAGGATCATTTTTAGAGCTTCTGTAAAACGAACTGGATTTTTTGGGCGGAATGTTCCATCTGAATATCCTGCAACAAAAGATAAATTTTTTGCAGCACAAGCGTAATCATAATACCAAGCACTCGTTGGAACATCTTTGAAGCAATTGTCTTTTGAAACTGCCTCTAAAGCTACTGGCAGCGATTGCATTACTATTTTTAGAAACTCAGCGCGATTGATTTGTTTGTTGTAACCAAAAGTGCCATCTCGATAGCCGCTTACAATCTTTTTCTCACTTAAAAACTTGATTCCTTTAGCATAAATATCTGTGTCTTTTACATCGCTAAATCCAAAAGCAGTTGCTGAAGTTACCAAAAACAATGCTGTCGCTGTTAGTAGTACAACAGCTTTCTTGAAAATTTGGTTCATGAAAAGGAGAATTAAATTAATATAGGAAAAGTGTAACAGCCGTTATTCTCAATGTAAATCAAATTAAACTAGCAGCAAAAATCCTGCCAACAAAATTCTATAAATAGCAAAGACGGTCAGGCCGTGATTCCTCAGGAAGCGCATCAGGAAGGCGATACTAGCCATGCCGACGATAAAGGAAGAAGTAAACCCAATTAATAATTCAGAAGTATTTACCGCCACAAATCCACCATCTCCCAGTTTCAAATAAGTCAAAAGTCCCGCTCCAGCAATCGCCGGAATTCCTAACAAGAATGAAAATCTCGCCGCTTCTTCTCTCTTTATTCCTTGAAAAAGTCCAGCCACAATCGAAGCGCCTGATCGGGAAATTCCCGGTACCAGAGCCACGGATTGGGCGATACCGATTATCAAAGCTTTCACCCAATTCATATTCCTATGTCCATTTTTATACATCTTCGCATAAACAAATTCTCCAAACAAAAATATCACCGCCACCACCAAAATATTGATCGCCACTTGCTGAGTATTTCTAAATAAATTATCAATATAATCTCCCGCAAAATAGCCAAGCAAAACCGCCGGAATCGATCCGACTATAATATAAATAATCAATTTTACATATGGATTGGCCTTCTCGGATTTCCCCATAAACAAGCCGAAAAACGCCTTAATCATTTCCCAAACATCTTTGCGGAAATAAACCAAAATCGCAAACAAAGTTCCCATATGCAAAGCCACATCAAAGCTCTTCATCTGAGAAATATCCAGCTTCAAATAATTCTCTAACAAAACCAAATGCCCACTCGAAGAAATTGGCAAAAATTCAGTAAGTCCTTGCACTGAGCCAAGCAACAAAGCATAAAGATTGTTCATTGAAATGAGTTAAAAACTAGTGCCTGAAATATCTTCTTCCAGAAAACACCATGCTGATGCCAAGTTCGTCGGCTCTTTTGACAATTTCTTCGTCACGGATTGATCCACCTGGTTGGATAATTGCAGTCACTCCGTGTTTCACCGCCAGCTCCATTGCATCCGCAAAAGGGAAGAAAGCGTCGGAAGACATTACAGAACCATTTATTTTATCTCCACCTTTTTGACAGGCGATACTCACGCTATCCACACGAGACATTTGTCCAGCACCAACTCCCATTACAACAGTTCCTTTAGCCATTATTACGGCATTAGACATCACGTGTTTTACCACTTTTGTAGCGAATAGCATGGAAGCAATTTCTTCATCTGTAGGTTTTTTCTGGGTCACAACTTTCAGATCTGAAGGCTGAAGTTCGTACATGTCTTTTGTCTGAATTAAAAGTCCGCCAGCCACTTTCTTTATATCAGTTTTCTTCATATCAAGTTTGAGCGGACCAACCTCTACAATTCTCAAATTCTCTCTGGTCTTTAGTCTCTCAAGCGCTTTTTCTTCATAAGTAGGCGCCACGATCATTTCCACAAACATCTTTGCCTCTTTCATGTAGTCGACGATGTCGGTATTGATTTCTCTATTTGAAGCGATGATGCATCCAAAAGCGGAAATCGGATCGACCATATGTGCAAGTTTGAAAGCTTCTTCGATAGTTTTCGCACTGGCAACTCCACATGGATTATTGTGTTTGACCAGTACGATTGTTGGTTCTTTGAATTCTTTTACGAGTTCGAGCGCGCTGTCTCCATCCACAATATTATTGAAGGACATTTGTTTGCCATGAAGCACTGTGGAATTTGTAATATTGGAATCCTCGTTGTCTGGATTGCGGAAAAAAGCGGCTTTCTGATGAGGATTTTCGCCATATCTCAAACTAGTTACTTTTTCGTAATGCAAATGCAAAAGTTCCGGTTCTCCCAAAGAAAGTCTCAAATAATGTTCAATGCCATCATCATATTTATGAGTAAGAGTGAAGGCCTTGCGGGCTAATTTTTTGCGAAGTTCCAAATCTGTATTTCCATTCTTTTTAATTTTTTCGGCAACCCAGTCGTAATCATCAGGACTCGTAATCACTGTTACATATTTGAAATTTTTTGCGGCACTTCTCACCATTGAAGGCCCGCCAATATCGATGTTTTCAATTGCTTCTTCTTCTGTCACATTTTCTTTTGCCGTCACTTGTTCGAATGGATAAAGATTCACGACAACTAAATCGATCATCTTGATGCCATTTTTGGTGGCTTCTTCCATGTGACTTTTGTTGTCACGAAGCGCCAAAATTCCTCCATGAATTTTTGGATGAAGAGTTTTGACACGACCATCCATCATCTCTGGAAAGCCTGTGTAATCTGAAACATCTGTAACTTTTACGTTCGCTTCTTTCAGAGCTTTGGCAGTTCCGCCGGTTGATAGAATTTCGATGCCGAGTGCAGATAGCTGCTTGGCAAATTCAACAACTCCACTCTTATCAGAAACGCTGACTAATGCGCATTTAATTGACATGGTGCTTTGGTTAAACCGAAGCAATTTTAATGATCCTTGCCGTAAAGTCAAGAAGGATCTTGATCGCCCGATTTATCAGATAAGCTAAGGAAAAAGAAGCTATTACAAAGATCACTGCTTCCAGTGGGAATGGTATCCGGAAACTGAATCTTCTGATTATTTCAGTGATTAAAAAGTAATGAGTTAGGAAGACCGTAAAAGACAGAGTCGATAATAATTTTATAAACGAAGCGATCTTGCCGCTAAAAAATGTAGATAAAGTAAAAGTGATAATGCAAAACAACATGGTTAATAGTTGGAAAGTCAGGCGGAATACGGCATTTGAATATTCGTACGAATTGAAAGTTACGAATGCCCAAATTGCAAAAGTTATTGGAAAGATTGGGATAAGCAAAAGCCATTTTTTGCTGTTGAAAATTTGTGGTCTCGCAACCAGAATGTTGCCAAGCGTTATGCCAACGGTGAAATCAATAATGTATTCCGTGAAAAATCTTCCTCCTCCGAAAAAAGCAATCAGCTGAGGGGCTACAAAAATTTTAAATAAGATGGCCAATATTATAGGAACAACCCAGTGTCTTTTTGAGAGAGCATATAGAAATGGGAATAAGATATAGAGTTGGATGATTGTTGATATGAACCAAAAAGGCGCCGCTATACTTAGTAAATATTGAGGAAAGAAATTCTGTATAGCTAAAAAATGAACAGCGTAATCGATATAATTAATCGGATGATTCTTGATGATTTCAATCAACAAATAAAACGCCAAGATTGCCCAGTACAAAGGAAAAATCCTCAGTAATCTCTTCTTTATAAATTGGAAAAATTTAGTTCTATCGTGATTTCTTGAAAGGGTCAATCCAACTCCGGAAGCAATTATAAATAAATTCACGCCCAATGATCCAAAGCTGATAAATGATTTTAGAAAACTAGCCCAAAACCCCTCAGTGCCATTAAAAAAATAAGAAATATGTTCTGAGCCAGACAATACTCCGATCGCCCAATCAGTCCTGTAATTGAATATATGAAAAAGACAAATCCACGCAATGGCCAAGACTTTCACAACGTCCAACCCTAAAAAATATTTCTTCTCCAAGTGAATTTTTTTATTCGATTCGCAAAGTTATTTTACTGGATCGTAACCGCCTTTGCTATATGGATTACAGCGTAAAATTCTCCAAATAGATTTAATCCCTCCCCAAATAACGCCATGTTTCTTCACTGACTCGTAGGCATATTCGGAGCACGAAGGCGTAAATCGGCAATACCCAAAAGGATAATCTTTCTTCCTTGGCCCATGATCAAGAGACAAAGTTCTTTGATAAATCTTGATTAGCCAACAGACAAAAATCCTTGGCAGTCCGCCTATAAGAAGAAAAAGTTTCAACATTTTAGTAATACAATTTTGGATTTTTCTTTACGCCGTGATCGATAACTTCAAAATGAAGATGAATACCTGTTATTCCATAAACACGTCCCGTATTTCCCATTATTCCAATAACGTCACCTTGGTTTACGTACTGGCCTTCGTACACGTTCAGGCTCGTCATGTGAGCATACAACGTCTTTACGCCATTACCATGATCAATGATGACGTGATTTCCATATCCACCGCCCCACGTTCCAGAAGAAGCTTTGACGACCGTACCGCCACCAGCGGCCCAGATCGGAGGTCTAGAACTATCCGCGATATCAAGCGCGTAGTGACCAGCATGAAAAGATTGAGTGATTTTTCCGAGAGATGGATAGATAAATATTTTTCCGACAGAAGGTGATGCATCGGATGGATTTGCGGAAATGTATTTATTGACGGCGCCGGTTGTCGCACGGCGATTTGCCGTTGCGATTGTAGCAGGATCTACGAATGGTTTTGCTCCAGGTAAGAACAAAGTCTGCCCCTTGATCAAAGCCTCGCTAGCCAATCCATTCTGAGCGATAATAACGTCTTTTGTAATATTGTATTTCTTGGCCACCTTCTCGAGAGTATCGTTCGCCACAATCTTGTAGCTGACACCACTGACTGGAGGAACAACCAACTTTTGGCCAACTCTCAAAGCATTCGCATTTCCAATTTTATTTTCCCACATAATAGTCTCCACGCTTACTCCATATTTCTCCGCAATTACAGACATTGATTCTCCGCCTTCTACAGTATGTACAGCATAATCAGTCATACCAATTCTGCTTGCTCGATCTGTTTGAGGATTACTTTTTACCAAGTAACCATTCTCGTCAGCCACAAGCACATCTCCAGGCATTGAATATTCATTGATATATGATTTTGCATAGTTGGTTTCGGTGGAAGTGTAGACGGCTCCCGGACTTAATGAGCTTATGATCAGAACAGTGCCGGAAAGCAAAGTCGCCTGCAGAAGTATTTTTTTCTGAGGAGAAAGAATCGGCATTGCCTTTGCGATCGTTTGGAACATTGCCTCCACAAACTTTCCAATAGCTTTGAAAAATCTATTTTGAAGGAACCTGCTTATAGGGGAAACCATCCATTTCAAGATATCTACAAAATGAAACCAGACGCGAGTGGCTTTTGAAAAAACCTTTACGTGACGGCTTCTTCGGGCAAAATGATTTACCTCAAGTGTGGTTTCTAATGTCGTTGTGTCCAATTGATCCATAAGCGGTTCAAAGAAATATCGAAAAGGCGATTCATAACAAAATACAACCTTTGTCTATTATGCCTAATTTTTACCGAGATGGGCAAGGGTAGGCCATTGACATTCGAATCAAAATATGGTCATTTGGCACAAACTAAGTTTTGGCAACACTTTTTTTTCAGCATAAAAGAGCCAAAAAAATCTCTTGATTTTTATAAAGAGCCTTCTGGGATTTTGTAATAAAAACTTGACTTTTGATGTGAAATATTGTCTTTGTCTATTGCAAAAGGAATAACCATTTGCTAAAGTCCGTCTGCTTTCAAAAGCAATATTTTCTGCTCCTGGCTGAAAAATGCCTTGGGCTGATCAAAACAATACTATTTAATCCAAAGAAAATATGACTGAAACAAGTTTTCCTAAATACGAAATTATGCTGGTTCTCCAGCCGGATTTAGGCGAAGAAAAGACAAAAACCCTTCTTGAGGAAATGAAGGTACTCATCAAGGAAGCCGGTGGAAAAATCTTCCACGAAGACATGTGGGGTCTAAGAGAATTGACCTACATGATCAAAAAACAAAAGCAGGGTTATTATGCTGTGTATGATTTCACAGCTAATCCAGCAAAGGTGAAGGAGTTCGAAAAGCAATTGAATATCTACCCAGGTGTTCTACGCTATTTGATTCAAAAAACTCCAAAAAATTACGAAATCAAAACGTTTGCAGAGTACGAAGTAGAAGCCGTAGAAGCGGCAAAGGTCAAGGAAGAGGCTAAGGCAAAATCTGACCAAGCTGAAACAGACCGCAGAGGTGGTGGTAGAAGTTTTGAAAGACGTGAAAAACCAACACCAGTGGTTGCAAAACCTTTTGTGAAAAAGGAAGCGCCAGCGGTTGAAGAAGAAGACAAAGATGACAAGAAAACTGTAAAGAAAGTAAAGAAAGAAGAAGCTGTTGAGGAAAAACCAAAGGCTAAAAAGCCTGCAGCGGTGACTCTCGAAGACGTTGATGCAAAACTAAAAAGCATCATCGACGATCCAGATATCACATTATAATTTTAACTTTAAAAGAGAATGAGATCAGTCAATAAAGTCATTATAATCGGAAATCTAACGAGAGATCCTGAAATGAAACAAACTCAAAACGGTCAAGCCGTTGTCACTTTTGGTATTGCGACAAACCGCGACTGGATGACCAGTACGAGCGAACGCAAAAAATCTACTGAATTCCATGAAGTGGTAGCTTGGGCAAGACTTGCTGAGTTGTGCCATCAATATTTGCGCAAAGGCAAATTGGTTTATCTGGAAGGTTATCTGAAAACCAGAAGCTGGGACGCTGAAGATGGCAAAAGATTCCGCACTGAAATTGTCCTTCAGGACATGATCATGCTGGAAAAAAGATCTTCGTCAGAGGAAGACAATGAATTCCTAGAAGCTGCACCTCCCGCCGAAGAAATTCCTACATCAGCCTTGGAAGAGCCAAGTGGTGAAAACATATTCTAAATTTCTTTAACAAAATATTCATATGCCAAGTTATAAAAATCGCCAATGTCAGTTTTGTATCAATCAGATCAAGTTTATTGATTACAAAAACGTTGCATTGTTGAGAAAATATCTTTCTCAATATCGCAAAATCGTTCCAAAGTATTACAATGGAAACTGCGTAAAACATCAGAAAATGATGGCTAGAGCGGTAAAAAATGCCAGAATAGTAGCATTAGTGCCATTTACGACAGGGTAGACAAACACTGAAAAACTAGTAAGACTGCATATAAAGCCCTTCCTTTCGAGGGCTTTTTATGATAAAATATTTAGATTTAAAAAGTAAAACAAAAACAAATGCTTTCAAAACTAAAAGAAAAATATCATCAGCACAAACTACACCGAGCTCAAAAGAAAGAAGCTCGCCATCAGTTGATGCATGAAATCAAAAATGCGCCATCTTACTACGACGATGCCGCTTTCTCTTGGGTCGCTCCCGAATATGTCATGCACGACAGGGGTTGGATCTGGAAAATAAGTATGGTTTCGGTTGTCGCTTTAGTGGCGATCTTGAGCCTTTATTTTCAGGCTTGGTCATTTGCTTTGGTGGTTGTGGTTTTTGCAGCCGTGTACGCGCTTGTACACCTACAACATCCTCGCAATGTAGAAATAAAAATTTCCGAAGTCGGCATCAAAGTCGGCTACAAAAAATATAATTTCACAAAGATCAGGGCTTTCTGGTTTGTTTATGAACCACCCTATGTGGAAACTTTAAATTTGCGTGTGGAAGGAAACTTTACCGGCGAAATCACTATTCAATTGGCCGGCATGGATCCCGCTCCTATCCGAGATTTTCTGCTTAACAAAATCCCTGAGATGGAAGGCAAAACAGAATCATTTTCAGACGTTTTAATAAGATTATTTAAAATCTAATATCATGGAAATCCCAGCTGGATTAGGTGAGCCTGCAACAAAAGCAATCAAAGAAACTTTCGATTATCTACACGAAAAGCTTCAAACCGGCAGTCGTACGGACAGAGCCGGAATGGCTGCTGCTATTGCAGAAAACGACATTTTATCGAGTCCAATAAACGCTCTTTTGCAAGAGTGGATTAATGTTGCGACGAGCGTTCCAGCAGACAAGATCGTCGAAGAAAGAGCCAAGGTGGAAAAGAGGCTTATAGAAAAATTAACTATCATCAGATCCCTTGCCGCCAGTCTTTCTCCTGACGATGCTAAAACAACTCTGGAAACTTTGGCAAAGGCGCAAAGCTACGGAAATGCTTTGGGTGATCTTTTGATGGCTTCAGAAAAAAATCCACAGTATGCTTGGGTGAAAGATGCCGTGAAATTTATTTTTAGTGCTCAAACAGAAATTGATCCAGGGACAAATCCAATAGGCGAGATGGTAAAGGCTTTGACAGGTCCTCGCTATCCAGACCCAAATTTTGCCTTTTCTTGTACCCTTATGGCTTTTGCCAAACCTCAAAAAAGAAAAGACATCATCGATAAATGTTTGGAATCTGACGCTGTGAAAAAAATGGATGTTGCCCAAAAACAAGAACTCTTCAAAGCTCTTTGTGAAAAAGGTGCAGTTTCACCGCTCGAAGTTGATGAAGCAATCGGTCCAAAAGCAGGTGCAACTCCAGAAGAAGAAGCAGAATGGGGAAAATTTTTGGACGGGATCTCTGTCGCTTGGGAAGAAAAATATGATTTTATGCAGGAAGCCAAAAGGCTTTGC
Source organism: uncultured Candidatus Peregrinibacteria bacterium (assembly GCA_903847465.1). Taxonomy (GTDB): domain Bacteria; phylum Patescibacteriota; class Gracilibacteria; order UBA1369; family LOWO2-01-FULL-3; genus CAINDQ01. The sequence goes on along the minus strand of CAINDQ010000156.1, from coordinate 10,799 downwards.
GTCGAATCTTATGGCGCAAAAAATGCCGCCAATGAAATGTTTACACTTTCCGGTTTCATGAGATTATTTGGTTATGTTGCAGGTAGTGCGACAGTACTCCTCAACTGGATCGTAAATTTCAAAGAGATCAAAAAAGACCCATCCTATGCTTTCAAAATTCCTCATGTTTTATTTGGTCTTGGAGAAATTGGGGCCGCCGCAATATTTGGTAGCGATAAAAGTATTGGAGAATTATTAGCTTCAAAAGAAACACGTGATACTCAGGATCACAACAAAGCTCTCGAGGGTTTATTGAAAGTAGTTTCAGCAAGTCCTAGAGGCTGGAAGAGCGCTCTTGAAATGAAGGATCCTTCTGGTGATTCTTTCGGAGTCAAAACTCTTGCCAGTTTCGTTTCCGAAAAAAACAAGGATAACAATTTCCAAGAAAACGAAGCCACTTTCGAAAATTTCAAATTGTTTTTGGAGAATATGAAAAAAGAAGATCCAACCAAGCCATATGATCAGTTGCTAGCGCAGTTAAAAAAAGTGGAATCGAATGAAGGCAACGCCGACCTAACCGGCACAAGATTCAAAAAATTAGCCTTCGCTTTTGCAAAATTAAACATCGGTCCTGCCGATAATGCCGGAGAGCTTTATCAAGAAGCTTTAGTTGAAGCCAAACAAGGTCCCACAAACACACCAAAGGAAGATACTTCAAAACCAGCGGCAACTCCGACAGCTCAACCCGTAACGCCACCACCAGCCCCACCAACTAAACCAGCAACCCCATAATATGAAAATCAATCCCGCAGCCCTAAAATCATTGGCGCAAAAGATTGGATCCACACCTGAGTGGACAGGTCCGAATGGCGTATTTATAAGCCAATATTCCGGATATATGGGTGTGAGAATTTTTGCTGAATATACCAAAGAGTTGAGAGTGACAAATAGAAATCAGATCCCTGAAACACTTCAACATCGCAATTACGATTACATCGATTATTTGGAAGCGAAGTCTGACGATTACAAAAAAACACACGAACAATTCTACAAACATACCGTTCCAAAAATTCGAGAAATGGTTCGTCTTGGAAATATGACCAAGGATTCTATCCTTGCTTTCGCCAATATTTTTAACGATTTGGGCATCGGTTTAGTTGAAAATATCACAGTTGCAGACTATCAATCTGCTGTTTCTCAAGCCATCGGGCTTAAATCCGGAAATTCACAAGGAGATGATCAAACTACCGATAATTCTACCAAACAGAATTATCAGATGATGGTTCTCTCTGACAAAGAAAAGCAGGAAGTTATCGAGAAATGTCGCCAGAAAGGTGTGCTGATTTCCGAGAGAGATCTTGATTATATGTATTACGGAAGTAGCGATGGCTGTTTGTATTATGGGAATGGCAGTCCGGTCACTCAGGCCGCAATTGGCGTAGCTATCGCCGAAACTTTGCAATATCAGGTAGAGAAAGGTGATGCCGAAAAACTAAATATGTCTCAAGCAGAAATAGAGAAGGTTCTTGCAACTTGCAATCGTCTAGGTGTCCCAATGAACAAAGAAGAACTTGAGAATATGTACTTGGACAAAGATGGAAATATTTATGGGAATGATGGAACGCCTATAAAAGATACAATTTTGGTAACGGCAATTACACAGACCGATACCTTTGCCGCAAAATACGCAAAAATGGCGGATAGAAGAGCAAAAATGCCAATCAAAAAAGCGGCTGATATCTCTCCAAGCTATGTGGATCCAGCAAAATTGCCGGAACCTGTGGTCATCCCGACTGAAGGTTTTTCAATGAGCGCTCTTCCTGGGATCCCAAGTGATAGCTCTGATGGGAGTGGCGTATCATCAATGACTCCAGTTTCAGACAGGGCATCCGCAGGAATATCTATAAGTGGAAGTGGAGGCACCTCCGATCGGGACGAATCCAGACTTGAATCGATTTTTGGTGGTCAAAAGCCAACTATCCAAAAAGAATTCGCCGGAATCCGCAACGGTAAAAGCAAAATTGTTACAAACCCAAGAAACGGAACCAGAAGAAGAGCAAATTCAAACAGGAATGGTCAAAATCGAAAAGGCCAAAACGGAGAAGGTCAAAGTCAAGGTGACCAAGGTGGCCAAGGGGAAGACAACCAAGATCAACCTGAGCCAAATAAACGAGATTCAAATAATGGTACTTCCAAAGGAGAAAACCCAGGAGGCTATAATGGCGAAACATTCCCAGAACAACAGCCAGAAGAAGGTATGAGTATTCCAGGAAAAGTAGCTGTCGGGGCTGGCGTTTGTACAGCAGTCGGAGTCGGCAAAGCAGTCTACGCCGCAACTTTCTTTCTTCCTCTACAAGTGATCGATAATCATTCTTTTATTTCATCAATTTTAAAAATACTTTTCCAATAATAATATGAAAAAACAAACACAAAAAAACTGGATAAAAAGAATTTTCATTCTGATCATTTGTTCACTGATCCTTGTGATCACTGCACCGGAGATCGCCAACTATTCTGCCAATTCTCTGATTGCACAGGATGCGGCAATAAAAAATGCCACCATCCAAAATTCGCATACAGCCTATGCGGCAACTGAGCCAACTCCCGCCGCAAAAGCCAAAACCATGGAGAGAATCGATGCTGTTTTGGAGATTCAGTCATTTTTGAGTCAGGCGATTTGGCCAGTCCTATATATGATTGGAGGCTTGATGGACAATAATCTGCTTTTTGGCGCAGGAATGGCTCAAACATTGCAAGACATCTGGATTCCGATCCGTAATCTTGTGAATATTTTCTTTGTGGTCGCCTTGGTCGGTATCGCTTTATACAACATCACCGGGCTGGGAGAAGACGGCGGTGCTTACGCCATCAAAGCGGCTTTACCGCAGATTATTATTGGAATTATTGCCGTGAATTTTTCGTTTTTAGGAATCAAAGTCGCTCTCGATGTTGTGAATGTCGTGAGCACTGCGATTTTTGCTTTACCTGCCCAGCTTGACTTGGGCGATGTGACCTTATCTCCCGAAACTCAAAAAGAGTTTTGTATAGGCTTATCAGGATATAAGAAGTCTGATTTTGCTACACCCGCAGAGTTAGAAACAAAAGATACTGCCACAAAACTCAATGAAGGCGCAAAAAATGAATATACCAAACGTATGGCTTCAATGTATGGGATTAAAGTTGTAACAGACGATACTGCAAGCTCGCTCTTAGGCAAAGTTGATGCTTCCAGTCTCACCGCCGAACAAAAAGCAAAATTTAAGGCTGAAGTAGCGCCAGACCCAGATGGTAAGAATACAATTGGCTACCACCCAATATGTGATGGAATAAAATTGGCTAAGAAAGGTAACGAATATTTTGGCAAACTCACTCAAAGCAATGTCGCCGCCGCTATGGCTGTAAATATGATGAAAATTCCATTCATCTCAAATTTGGATACAACCAACTTAAAAACAGTTGATGACGTCAGTAAAATAGCCATCAATGTAATATTTGGATTGGTTATGTTTATTCTTTTCTCGGCATCTTTTGTAGCCTTATTGATAGTATTGCTTGCTAGGCTTGTTGTGATGTGGATTTCTATTGCGCTCTCGCCGATTATCATTGTAACGATGGCAGTACCCGCTTTAAAAGAACAACTATCCGCAGTTAGCAAAATTTCCGAACAATTTACAAAACATTTGTTTGTTCCAATCCCTATCGCTTTTGCGCTTTCAATAGGATGGATTATGTTAAGAACTGTTAGTAAAACAAATTTGCAAAATGTCCTTGTTCAAGGCACCGATGTGTCCATGGGTGTTCCTATCGTCGGCCTAAGCACTCTCCAAGATTTAGTTGTAGCGGTAGGTTGTGTAGCCATTATCTGGATGGGCGTATTTGAAGCCGCAGAGGGCACGATAGCGGGTACAGTAACAGGAACAATGAAAGGCTGGTTGAAATCTGCCGGCACATTAATAGGCACTTTGCCATTCAAACATTTACCAATTATCCCAATTGGTGCCAAAGGCAATAAATATAGTCTCGGAGCTGTAACTCATGGTTTAAAAACACTTACTCAAAATTTAGATCAGCCTAACACAGACTTGGTGGATAATCCTGAACTTGCTTGGCTGTTCAAAAAGAACAACGTCAACGCAGAAGACCTAGGTAAAGAAACTACGGCTCAAGGTGCAGTAGGAGTATTAAAGGGCGAGGGTTCGAAAAAACAATTTGCCGATGGTTCTGATGATATGGTCAAATCTCTCGATCGTAATAATAAACTTCTTGTAACAACACTTCGAGATTCAACTGTCCAAAAAGATAAGGACTTGTATAAAATGCTAATTGATTTCAAAGAAGACAAAAATGAAACAACACGAAAGCAAAAAGGTGTGGACATCAACGAATATATCCGAAAAAATTATAGCGATGTTGATGCAAAAAAGGTCGAGGCTCCGACACCTCCTCCTCCAGGTGCAGCAGCAGCCGGAACAACAGCAGCAGCTGGAGCAGCCGCAGCAGTTACCACTCCTGAACCAGCAAAAACAGACCTCAAAACAGACCATGATTTCACCGAGGTTACTATTAAAGGCAAACCATATTACATGAGTGAAACTAGTGACAATCTCTTTAATGCAGACGGAAATGCGTCTACTGATGCCGTCGCTCCAGATGATTTGAAAGTAGCAAAAGCAACTCGCGACAAGGCAGTAGCAGCTAAAAAAGCAGAAAGATCGGAATTAGTATCCCACGACAAAAAGAATCTCGGAGACATAGCTCGCCCAATTGACGGTCCTGCCCCAGAGGCTGACGCAGCCGGCGATAAAGGTATAATTTATGTGTCAGAAAAAACAGGAGAAGCGACCTTGGAATTTGGCCAAGGGGGAAAGACTAAAGTATTTAGAATTGGGGCTGAAGGAGCCACTCTTGTGCCAGTTGATGCAGAAACTGATATTAAGAAAATAACAGATGACAAGACTAGAAAAGCGGTTGGAGAACGTGGAAAAGGTGGAGTAGTTACAATAGACTCAGCCGCCGCCAGCGCCGCAAAAGGAAAGGCGCAAGATACCCTAACTAAAGTGCAAAAAGCCTTAAAGCTAAACCCTTAAATCCCAAATCTCTTGCCCAATTAACACTTAAAGATTTATCCTAACGTCAGAATGCAAATAAAATTTCTACACAATCATAGCACTCACGACCATTCCTCCGAATTTTTTCCTTCTCGTCAGCTTTCTTTTGCTGATGGCAGTAACGAAGACTCAAAAATTCGCACAGGAGTAGGCGCTGCTGGATTCAAAAAAACAGCAGAATTGACCGAAGCCCAGGAAAGAAAAATCAGCCAATTAGGCCTGAGAAAAGAACAATTCGTAGGCGCTTCAGCACTGGATCCTCGCATCATCGAAAAGCTTCACAAGAACAGAGTTCTGCGTGAAGGCATTTATCCAAAAGACGATCTCAATCCATATTATCTTTTGATGAAGGCCATGGGCGACGGCAAGTTCCCAGCCCGTGGAAAAGAAATTCCTAGATTCTTGGAAGCCATCGAAGGTGGCGAAAATGAAAAGGAATGTGTGATGGGAATTTTGAAAGAAATCAGAGGCCATTCAGGTCCGCTTGTTCCAAAAAATCAGGATAAATACATAGCGAAACTTGATGAAAATCGAGCGAAAGACACCATCCAAAACGCTAAAGAAGCTGCTGATAAAACAGTAACTCGCGTTGAAACAAATACCGAAACTTCGGCTACAAATGGCCAAATCAACGCTCTAGCAGATCTCAAAGGAACTCTCGACGTTCCCGAAGACAAAGGTTTGAGAGTTGGAAATTGGGAAGTCGAACCTCCACGCACAGGTCTTTTGGAAGAATTAAAATCTCTCGATGCCCAATATCAAAAGTTATCAAAAAAATATATTTCTGCTTACCAAGAATGTGAAAAAGTTGCCGCAGAATTAAAATCGCCAGGCCTTGATTCATCAAAAAAAGAATCCTTAACTGTCCGCCTCCAAGCTCTCGAAGCGCAAAAAGTGGAGATGGAACGTCAGATGGCAACTATCGAGCAGGAAGCCAAAGAAGCGCTTGCTGAATACGACGATTGGCGCGAACGTTCTCTGAAAATGTTCAAGAAATTTGATGTATTATTGTCCGAATCCGGCATCGATCTTCGCGAGGCCAAGAAATTAAAGAGATGGTTTTTTGATCAAGTCGCGCTGGACGATTCCCAAAGTAGTTCTTTGGAAATTGGTGGCACAGTTACGAATCCGGAAACGGGACTTACCACAAAAAGATTCGGCACAATCACAATCGATAGAGTGTATTTTGATAAATTGGATCTTCCAAAAAGTGCCAAAACAGATCCTGATCTTCGTACAGCCATTGGTGAGCTCATGGTCGAATTTACTGATGAGCAAGGCGTAAAAAAGACTACTGGTTATGTGAATTTCTTGAAAAAAGCGAACGAACAAGAAACTCATCAGGAAGGCATGACGCTGGAAGAACTAAATCACAGCATTGGCAAACAAACTCATTTCAAACCACTTTCCCAAGGAGATAAATTTTCCGCAAAAGTAAGAGATTTCAATGATAAAGGTGATGAAATTATTGGCACTAAAGAATTTGAAATTGAAAGAATAGAAGAGGTTGCGGGGAAAGAACCACTCATAGTTCTCAATCATTCTGTCACAAAAACAGAAAAGGAACGCTTGGCATATTCAGTTCATCCATCTCTCTATTTCGATCGCGAACAGAAAGAATTTTCTCCTGGAGAATTCGCAAAATTCATCATTCAGCATAATTATTCTCGCGTCCTAACTCCTCAAGATTCTTTGCAAAAAGTATTGGATGGAGAAGTAGCATCACGCAGAAAAACAGCTGAAGAGTTTGGATTTTCCGGAGAGGATTTAGGTAGACTTGAATTGCCAAAAGTAGGCGAGCCACCAAAAGAAATCAAAGTTTATTCCGACATTGGCGAACCACGCACAGCATTTATTAGCACAGATGATGGTGATAAATTTGGTCTGGAAATATTAGTTCCAGATGGTCCAAAAACTCCCGAAGATGCCTTTGCGGAAAGAGAAGAAGGTTTATTTGCCGCAGTCGGAGCAGCACTCGGCGCTGTTTCAGCAAAAGTCGCCTCAAAAGCAAAAGCTCCTAATAAATCATACAGAATCGAAAGAACATCTTCTTCAGCACCTGCCTTCGCTGAAATGGTCCACAAAGGAAATGTCGCAGCGGAAGGCGCTCATCCTGCGGAACCAGCTCATCCTGCGGAACCAGCGCATCCAGCGGAACCAGCGCATCCAGCGGAACCTGCCCATCCAACAGCAGCTCCAGCGCATCCAGCAGACCCAACAGCCGATTTAGAGGCAGCAGCAGCCGAAGAAGAAAAAAAACATCCAAAACAAACAGCCGCAGAAAAAGCAGCCGAAGAAGCTGAAGAAGCGCCAAAAAAACAAAGTAAAGAGATCAAGGCGGAGGCTTTGACATATGATGAGATCTATAAAGTTGGAGGAATGAGTTTCGAAGAAAGAGGTTTTCTGCGTAAGCTTTGGGATAATACAAAGGTTTTAAGTGGAAGTGATTTGTGGCAAATGGGAAAAGCCGGCTATGATTATTATCAGAGGCGTTGGGAAAGAAGACAAAAAGACAGATATTCTACCATTGGTGAAGACTTGCCTTTCTTTAGTTCGGAAATGCGTAGAATTAAACAGCAGGCAGAAAACGATGAGGTGCACCAATTCCATGAATCATTCTCTCAAAAAGGTGTGTTTGAAATTGAGGAACGTCTCCGTGTTACTCACAACAAGGATGAAATGAAAGCTTGTATTGAGGACTTAGCGGAAAAAGGACATATGCGTTGGGACGATATCGATATGTGGAAGAATTTAAATCAATTCGTTCCGGATCCTAGAAGACTGATTCCGATCCCATCCAATGGCGATCCATATACTCATATTAGCAAGGAAGATGATCGTACTGGTCTAGACTGTTTACAGGGAGCGATCGACTCAATATGGGGAGAAAGTACTTATGATCATTGGGTTTCCAAAGACAAATCAACTCGTCAATCCGGCGCAAGATCATGGTATGAAAAAGGTAAAGAGTTGGAGTCTATCACCGGTGGTCACGGCAGAGCCCTTGAGAAATTATTGAAACGCCACAAAAACAACGAATTCGTTGATCCGATGGAATTTGAAGGATTGATTTTGCATATGATCGATGCGGGAAAATCTTCCATGGAAACGAAACTATATTTCATGGTTGCCGCCGCTACAGCCGAAAATCATCATGGCCATACCATTTTAAGTTTCGATAGAATTGGTCATATCAATTCTGAAATGCTGGCACAATTTCCGATTTTGGAATACATGACAGCCATGGCAATGCGTAAAGGTCCCGATGGAAAGCCAAAACCACATCGTTGGACAAAAGATGATTACAAGAGATGGTTAGCCTATTTTGATGGTGGCGATTCTTCTAATTGTAAACCTACAGAGCGGGTTAGTGAATTCCTCTGGAGATATATCATTCCTAGTTATGAAAATGAAACACGTTGCAATAAGGATTTGAGAAATGCTGATAAATTGGATCATGATGATATGTTTGCCTACCTTCCTCCAGCATCTACATCCATCTTGACCAGTGCTTGTGGAACGGCAGGAGGTCGTGGTAGTGGAAAGTTTTTGCTTACCAGTGAGGGTTATGCGAACGTGGCTCCAGGATTTAGTCAATATTTCAAGAAATTGTCTGAATATGGAAACTATACAAGACTGCAACAGGCCGTAAAATCATACGTCAGATATGAAGCAATTATGCTGGAAAGATGGGAAAAAGGTAGCAAGCTTTACTATCACATGGATAAAAACACCCTGAATAGAAAGACAATTGTTAGTGATGTTGTTCCAGCTACATTTTTCAGAGAATTAAATGCTGTGGTTTTGAAAATTGCTGATGCTTACCAAAATGCTCAGTTGAAAGAAAGGCTTGAGTTGATTCATACAGACACAAGTGGAATGGATATGGAAGATCCAAATAATAAAGCTCTTCAGCGTAGAATTCAGTTGGCTTTGGAAGGTTTTGATGAAGCTTTCGAAGCCGTAGTAGCGGCTGATGATGGAGCAAAGATGATGGAAGTTATCAACGGAGCCAATCTAATAGGAATGCCTTTTGACTCAATGATAAAAAGAAGAGAAGCTCCAGCCGAAGCCGGCAGTGAATTTGGCGCAGTTAGTAGCGGACACGGTCATCACTAGTAAATCTTCGCCTCGGAAACGACTTTCTTTACAAACTCAGCAGATCCCATTGCTTCCTGTTTTTTTGTGGCGTAATCACGAACAGTTACTGTTTCATCCGTGACTTCTTTTTCTCCCACTACAAGCATGTATGGAATTTTTCGCATTTCTGCAGATCTGATTTTCTTTCCCAGAGTTTCATTTGAGTCATCAAATTCCACCCTGATTCCATTTTCTTTCAGCTCGGCGGCGATTTTTTTCGCATACTCATTAAATTTTTCAGAAACAGAAAGTACGATAGTTTGCACAGGAGCAAGCCAAACTGGGAATGCACCCGCATAATGTTCAATCAAGAATCCGATAAATCTTTCATGAGTTCCGAGTGGCGCACGATGAATACAAAGTGGCGTTTCTTCTTTTCCTTCTTCGTTTGTAAACACCAATCCAAATCTCGCCGGCACCGCAAAATCTACCTGATTTGTAGCGAGTGTAAATTCTCTGCCGATCGCACTCCAAATCTGAACATCGATTTTTGGGCCGTAGAAAGCCGCTTCATTCGCTACCTCAACATATGGAGTTTTCGTTTTGATCAAAACTTCTCTCACCATATCTTCAGTTTCTTTCCAAAGTTTTGGCTCATTTACAAATTTTTCTCCTAGTCTCGCTGGGTCATGAGTTGAAAATCTCATCACGTATTTTTCAATTCCAAAAATCTTAAAGTAATTCATGTACATCTCATTCACAGCCTGAAATTCAGCCTCAAATTGTTTTCTTGTACAGTAAATATGAGCATCATTCATCTGCAAACATCTCACTCTCATCAGCCCAAAAAGCTCACCGGTCTGCTCAAAACGATAGCACGTCCCATATTCCGCAAGACGCAATGGCAGGTCTCTATAGCTCTTTGGTTCCGCCGCGAAAATCTTGTGGTGATGAGGACAGTTCATCGCTTTTAGATAATATTTCACGCCTTCATCTAGTATCATCGGAGGGAACATTGTTTCTTTGTAATAAGGCAAATGTCCACTTTTCAAATACATGGATTCTTTTGCCAAGTGAGGCGTGCGTACTCTTTTGTATCCGCCTTTTTCTTCCATTTTTTTCGCCAAATTCTCCAATTCTTCAATCAAAATTCCACCATTTGGTAGCCACAAAGGCAATCCAGGACCAACATCATCATCAAAACAAAATATACTTAATTCTTTTCCAAGTTTTCGGTGATCGCGTTTTTTGGCTTCCTCCAGCATCTTTAAGTGATCATCAAGTTCCGCCTGCGTCGCAAAACAAACTCCATAAATTCTCTGTAGCATTGGACGCTCACTGTCTCCACGCCAGTACGCACCGGCAGTATGAGTGAGTTTGAAAGCGCCAAGTTTGCCTGTGCTATCCAAATGCGGACCTTCGCACATATCCACAAACATCGCTTTTCCATCAGGCATCACATTCTCGTAAAAACTGATTGTTTGTCCTTCTTTTATATATTCCGCCGCCAATTCTTTTTTGTAAATCTGCCCTGTCTGATGCAGAAATTCGAGCGCCTTATCGCCCGGTTCTTCTTTCCTCACAAATTTCTGATTCTGTTTCACGATCTGTTTCATTCTCTTTTCCAAGAGC
>CAINDQ010000155.1 GCA_903847465.1 uncultured Candidatus Peregrinibacteria bacterium | reverse complement strand
TCCAAAAAGCAGCAAAAGAAATCGTGGCAAAAAAACCGGATGGATTGATTCTCGACATGCGCAATAATCCAGGTGGATACATGGATACAGCAATCGATATTATCAGCTTGTTCACGGACAAAATTGAGCCAGCAGTAAAACTAAAATTTGCCGACAACACCGTCGACACCTACAACACAACCGGAAACGGATTACTAAAAAACATCAAAACGGTCGTCCTTGTAAATAAAGGATCCGCTTCCGCTTCAGAAATAGTTGCCGGCGCTTTGCAAGATTACAAAATTGCCAAAATCATCGGAGAAACTTCTTTCGGAAAAGGAACCGTTCAGGACATTGCCGAATACAAGGATGGCTCCATCTTCAAATACACAACCGCCCTTTGGCTCACTCCAAACGGCAACAATATAAATAAAAGAGGAATCATTCCAGATAAATTAGTAGGAACTCCAACCGCAAATGTCGACTCACAGTTAAACTCAGCCTTGGAAGAATTCTAAGAAGATTAAGGAAGACTCCCGTTTTCTAGACCTTCTTTTCCGCATCCTGTTGAGCTGATTGTGCCGCCAAAATTTCTTCAGGATTTGTCGTAACTATCTTGTTTTCCGTATAAGAAGCAATGATTTGAATCGCCACATGCTTCAATCCGGCAAAAAATAGTCCCTGACCAACTCCACTATTTAGCAGTACATATTTCTCCCCTTCCGTCAGATTAAAGATCTTTGCCAAGATGTCTACGGCTGTCGGAGATTGTTTCAACAATAATTGTAGAGAGGAGTTTGTGATAATCGGTCTGCCATGAGCACTTTGGATAAAGTCCTCAACGTCCTGAGTAATAGTCGTCACACCAAGGTAATATTTTCTAGCTCTCTTTACCAAACCAAACAGGAATTGAGCACTATCTTCATGTTGCATCATTGTCCACGCCTCATCCACAACGAGAATTCTCTTTTTGAGCTCACTTCTCACTCTCGCCCAGATGTAATTCAAAATGATATACATCGCAATCGGACGAAGAGCATCTTCCAAATCTCTAATACAGAAAACCATCAATCCTGAAGCCAAATTCACGTTTGTAGGCTTATTGAAAATTCCGGAATAGGAACCAACCGTATACTTAGAAAGCTTCTGAGCAAGCCCAGTTGCGCCCTCCATGGAATTCAAAATCTGATAAAGATCCTCCATCGTTGGTGGTTCATATATAGAAGGATCCAAAATATCCATAGTAATACCTTTCAAGGCATATACGTCGAGTAACGCCTTATCCATAATGGATTCTTCCTCGGCATTCAAAGTTCCCAGCATCACATTCAAAAGTCCATGCAAGGTAATAACGTTTGTACGAAGCAAATCTCCAGGCTGAATGTCGTCACCAAGAATTGGTTTTGGCAAATCAAAAGGATTAATTCTCCTATCGCTATTCAAACTCAATTTCAAATAAGAACCTCCTACTGTATGAGCAAGTGCTTCATACTCATTCTCGGGATCGATTACGATTACATCCGTTCCCATCATCATCATTCTCAAAATCTCCAACTTCACAGCATAAGATTTACCAGCACCAGATTTAGCAAAGACAACGCTATTCGCATTCTCAAGTGCAAATCTATCAAAAATAATCAAACTATCATTATGACGATTCAATCCATACAAAATTCCCTTATCAGAAGTAAGATCAGAAGAACTGAATGGGAAAGTCGTAGAAAGTGGACCGGTATTCATATTATTTATTACATATAGCTCGTCCAAAGCTTGAGGCGTGCAAGAAGTGAAACCATGTTCAGCTTGTAACTGAGCTCTCTTTGTCATCACCAATTTTCCAGCAAGCAAACTTTCGAGTTGTTTGGAAAGCTTTTCCAATTTCTTTTTGCTTTCAGAATAAAGGGTGAAATATAGAGCGAATTGAAAGAATTTTTCTTGACCTCTTTGAATTTCCGTACGCAATTGTTCCGCATCCTCAAGCGCTGTTTCGAGCGCAGGATCGCGAACCATTCCTTTTTCAGAATTTATTCTCATACTTGATTGCATCTGAGCCACTTTCTTTTTCAAAGTTCTCATAATCTCGTCAGAACCAATCGGATAAATAAACTGAGAAATGTCCATCGTCACGTCAAAATTGATCACTGGTGAAAGCCAGTTTACATCCAAATAACGTGGATAAGAATAAACATAAAAAGACATCGCATATACTCCATCAATCCGAATTTGATTATATTGAACCTCCATCGCTGAAGGCGCGATCAAATCCTTAATTGCCGAAATTCCTTCTTGATAAATCTTTTCTGCTTCAATGTATTTTTTGCGTTCCGCTTCTGTTAATTGAATTTCTTTACCCGTAACTGTATCAACAATCACAGTCTTTTTAACTTCCGTCGCCGCACCTTTCGCTTCATCCTTAACGACCGCAGTCTTGTCCACAACAGGAGTTTTATCTCCAACTGGAGTTTTTTTCGAAGAGAAATCGAAGAAAGATCTGATTTTTGCAAGAATAG
>CAINDQ010000154.1 GCA_903847465.1 uncultured Candidatus Peregrinibacteria bacterium | reverse complement strand
TGATCCTGCATCTCTGACATATCTTTCTCCATTCTCAGGTTGCGCAATGGGTGAGTATTTCTTGGATAAAGGAAAAGATGTATTGGTTATCTATGATGATCTTTCAAGACATGCTTGGGCTTATCGTGAAGTTTCATTACTTTTGAGACGTCCATCAGGTCGTGAAGCGTATCCTGGAGATATTTTCTATCTTCACTCAAGACTTCTCGAGAGATCTTGCAAATTGGATGACAAATACGGGGGAGGTTCATTAACTGCTCTTCCAATCGTTGAGACTCAAGCTGGTGACGTATCCGCTTATATCCCTACAAATATTATCTCTATTACTGACGGACAGATTTATTTGGAAAGTGACTTATTCTACAAAGGAATTCGTCCTGCTCTAAACGTTGGTATCTCTGTATCTCGTGTAGGTTCTGCCGCTCAGATCAAGGCTATGAAGAAAGTAGCTGGAAAACTAAAATTGGCGATGGCGCAATATAGAGAGTTGGCTGTTTTCGCTCAATTTGGTTCAGATCTTGATGAAGGAACAAAGAAACAATTGAACATTGGTGATCGTTTGCAGGAAATTTTGAAACAGGTTCAATACGCAGCGGTTCCAGTAGAAAAACAGGTAGTAATTCTTTATGCAGGTATTAATGAATTCCTTTCTCACGTTGCGGTTGAGAAGGTAAAAGAATATGAAGCAAAATTGTTCCAATACTTGGATGCAAAGCACTCTGATATTTTGAAAGGTATCAAAGAAACAAAGGATCTTGGTGCTGATTTGGAAGAAAAATTGAAACATGCACTCAATGCATTCAACAAAGAAGTAACGTTTGAATAATTAACTTTTCGCCTTACATATGGCAAATTCTGTAAAAGAATCAAAGCGTAAAATTAAGTCGGTCAAGTCCACTCGTCAGATTACGAAGGCGATGGAATTGGTTGCTACTTCAAAGATGAAGAAGGCGGTAAATAATGCTGTGAATCTTCGTTCTTATGGTTATTTGGCTTTGAATATTTTAGCGAAACTTTCCAAGAAACATACAAAACTACATAAATTTTTCCAAAAGAGAGAAGTGAAGAATGTTTTGATTATGATGTTCTCGACAGACAAAGGTCTTTGCGGAGGATTAAATACAAATCTTCAGAAGAAATTGGTGGTGACGACGAAGAAGCTCGAAACTGATTATCCACAAGCCAAAGTTCACTACATGGTTGTTGGTAAAAAAGGCGCTGAGTTTTTGCACAGAATAGGAAAAGAAATCGAATATGTTTTCCCAGCTTATTCTAGCAATCCAAAATTCTCAGATGTAATGCCTTTATCAAGAATCGGATTAAAAGGATTTATGAAAGGTGAATACGATAAAGTAATGGTTGTGTATCCTGATTTCGTTTCGACACTTGTGCAAAAACCTGTGGCAAGAACAATTTTGCCATTCTCAACAGAAACTTTTGCAGAAATGTTGGAAGAATTAGGTTCAAAATTCTCAAAAGTAGCGAAACCAGCGGAAAAAGATCTCGAATACAAACTTGAACCATCGACAGAATTTATCATAGATGAAATTGTGCCACAGTTGATGGAGATGCAGATTTTCCAAGCTATCTTGGAGGCTACCGCTTCAGAACATAGCGCCAGAATGGTGGCGATGCAGAATGCGACGCAAGCGGCGACGGATTTATTGGATGGATTAATACTTACATATAATCGAGCAAGGCAAGCGGTAATCACGCAAGAGATAGCCGAAATTGCTTCTGTCTCAATAGCATTAACATAACCTTAAATAATATGGCTGGTAAAGTAACACAAATCATTGGAGCCGTCGTAGATTGTTCATTTGAAGGCGAAGAATTGCCAAGAATATATGACGCTTTGGAAGTAATGGTTGGCAAAGAAAAGCTAACTCTTGAAACTCAACAACATTTGGGCGGAAATTCCGTTCGTACAGTTGCCATGGGTACAACAGATGGCTTAAAAAGACATGACGAAGTGCATAACACAAAAGAGCCGATTACCGTACCGGTAGGCCGTGAAACACTTGGTCGTATGTGCGACGCTTTGGGAAATCCTTTGGATGACAAAGAAGCTGCACCTACAAAGAAGAGATATCCAATTCATAGACCTGCGCCAAAGTTTGAAGATCAAAATACAGAAACTGAAATCCTCGAAACTGGTATCAAAGTTATCGATTTGATCTGTCCAATCGTAAAGGGAGGAAAGGTTGGTCTATTTGGAGGAGCCGGAGTAGGAAAAACTGTAATTATTCAGGAGTTGATTAGAAATATCGCTCAGGAACATGGAGGTTTCTCAGTGTTTGCCGGAGTAGGAGAACGTTCTCGTGAAGGAAATGATCTTTATCATGAAATGAAAGGTAGTGGAGTTTTGGAAAAAACATCACTGGTGTTTGGTCAGATGAATGAGCCACCTGGAGTACGTTTGAGAGTTGGTCTAACAGGTGTAACTATGGCTGAATATTTCCGTGATGAAGAAGGTCAGGACGTTTTGCTTTTCATTGATAACATTTTCCGTTTTACACAGGCTGGTTCCGAAGTATCAGCGCTTCTAGGTCGTATTCCTTCCGCTGTAGGTTATCAGCCAACTTTGGCTACTGAAATGGGTGCCCTACAAGAAAGAATCGCTTCTACAAAGAAAGGTTCTATTACTTCTATCCAAGCTGTTTACGTACCAGCTGATGATCTTACTGATCCAGCTCCTGCGACAACATTTGGTCACTTGGATTCGACTGTAGTTTTGAATAGAGCATTAACTGAACTTGGTATCTATCCTGCGGTAGATCCTTTGGATTCTACATCTACAATTTTGGATCCAAATATCGTTGGAGAAGAACATTATGCGGTAACTCGTGGTGTTCAAAAAGTATTACAGAGATACAAAGATTTGCAGGATATTATCGCGATCTTGGGTATGGAAGAGCTTTCTGAAGAAGACAAACTATCCGTACGCCGCGCTAGAAAAGTGCAAAGATTCCTATCACAACCATTCTTCGTTGCTGAGACATTTACCGGAACTCCTGGTCAATACGTAACTTTGAAAGAAACAGTTCGTGGATTTAAGGAAATTTTGGAAGGTAAATGGGACGACTACGACGAGCAAGCATTCTACATGAAGGGTGGAATTGATGGAGTTGCGCAAACTAAAAAGTAAGGCATACATAAGCCAAATAAAACATGAATCATCAAATTGAATTAAAAATAGTGACTCCAGAAAAAGTAATTTACCAAGACATGGTGGAGTCTGTTTCTATTCCAACAAGAGAAGGTGAAATCACAATTTTGCCACAACATTTGCCTGTTATTGCAGCGATCAAGCCTGGAGAACTACGAATCAAGATCGATGGAAAAACAGAATTTTTCTCAATAACCAGAGGTGTGGCTGAAGTAGATGGAAAATTGATTACAGTGCTTACAGATGCAGCAGAAAAATCTATGGATATCAATGAAGATCGTGCTGAAAAAGCTCGACAGAAAGCCAAAGAAATCATGGCAGGCGTAAAACAAGGAGAAGAACAATACGCAGACGCTGTCGCTCAATTGGAACGCGCTATTTCAAGATTAAGAATTGCAAAGAGAAGAAGTGGCAGTCGTATGCCAAACATAAATCAATAAAGATGATTGAAAATAAGGCAGAAACAAAGAAGCAACAAGAGGAGAAAACATGGTCAGCATATAGCTTGGCGATGAATCTGGGATTTATGATCGTTATCCCGATCGTGATATTCGGAGCCGGAGGAGTTGTACTGGATAAAAAATTAGACTGTTTCCCGATATTTACACTGATTGGTTTTGTACTCGCGATGGTGTCATCGTTACTCACGGTTTACGTTAAGACAAAAGACATCATTCTGACTGGAAAACCAAAGCACAAATAACCTATTTATAAAATTATCATGGCAAGTTTTGTACCCCCAACATTAGCATCTGAAGCAGTATTCCATATCGGTAGTTTTGCTGTGAGAAATACGATGATTACGGCAGTTATGACGATATGTTTATGGCTAGTTGTTGGCTTATTGGTGAGAAAAAAGAAGTATGCGATGGTGCCAGGGGGGATTCAGAATTTTATTGAGGTGATAGTCGAAACATTGTTTAATTTCTTTAATGGAATAGTAGGTGATGAGGCAAAGACAAAGAGATTTTTTCCGCTTGTAGCGACAATATTTCTTTTCATAATTGTTTCAAACTGGATGGGTTTGCTTCCGGGGTTTGGTAGTATCGGAATTTGGGAGGAGCATAATGGCCACGAGATTTTGGTTCCGATTTTTAGATCTACTTTTGCGGATGTGAATATGACTTTTGCGCTTGCTTTGGTGGCGATGACGTCCGTGCAGGTTTTTGGCTTCTCTATGCTTGGATTCAAGAAATATGCTGGTAAATTTTTCATCAATCCTTTCAAGAATTTCGTGGGAAGTTTCGTGGGAATTTTGGAGCTTATGTCTGAGTTCTCAAAAATGATTTCATTCTCTTTTCGTCTATTCGGAAATATCTTCGCGGGAGAAGTGTTGCTTTTGGTAATAACCTTCTTGGTTCCATATATCGTTCCATTGCCATTCTACGGATTGGAGCTTTTCGTAGGCTTTATCCAGGCCTTGGTATTCTCTTTCTTGACCTTGGTTTTCCTACAGATGGCGACGACTGAGCATCACTAGGATTGTTCTAGGGTGAAAGTCTGCACAAACTCTTTCCAAGAGCTAAGGTTGTTGATAAAATGGCGGCATGTCAATTACAAACCCAAAGATTTGTCTCTTTACAGAGATGTTCAGTTCGGGAAAAAAGAGCTTCTTTAATAAGGATACGGGAACGGGGCTTTTGTCGGCTTACAATAACCAAAAAGCAATTCTCAAACGTCTTGAGATTCCGTTTGTGGAAAAGTGGGATGACGCTTGCGACATTCTTCAGGTGAATACTCCGTGGCTGATATCTTTGCATCTGATAAAAAAGGTTAAAAAACAGAATAAAAAGGTGATCATTTGGACTCATACGACCGCTGAGGATTTTATGAATGCTTTTCGTTTTAGTAATCTTTTGGCGCCTTTACTGAGAAAATATCTCAAATATGTATATGGATTGGCGGATATGCTTTTTTGTCCAAGTGCATATACGAAGTCAATCTTGGTGGGATATGGGTTGGATGCTTCGAAAATTATTGTGCAGTCAAATGGGGTAGATGTTGAGAAATTTGCTAAAAATGAGGAGAAAGGAAAGCAGACTATTGCTGAATACAAGCTCCATAAGCCAGTAATTGGCTGTGTAGGACTGGTATTTCCAAAAAGAAAAGGAGTGGATACATTCTTGTATTTGGCTAAAGAATTTCCTGAATATGACTTTGTTTGGTTTGGTAAAGTTTTTAGTAGTTTTCTTGTGCAAGCTTTGCCAAAAACTCTTCCTGCAAACGCCAAATTTACGGGTTATGTAAATGATATTGTTGGTGCATATAGTGCTATAGATATCTTTGTTTTCCCTTCGCATGAAGAAAATCAGGGGATGGCAATTCTGGAAGCGGCGTCTGCTAGTTTGCCGTTGCTTGTGCGAGATATTCCAGCTTATGAAAAGGATTATTTTGATGGAGAAAACTGTTTTAAAGCTCATAATGATGCTGAATTTAAGAGTAGGTTGGAAATGTTAATAAAGGATTTGGATTTGAGAAAAAAATTCAGCCAGGCTGCTCGTGTTTTGGCTGAAAAACATAGTCTTTCTACTGTTGCTCAAAAAACATTGAATGATTACAAAACTCTTTTAAAAAACTGATCTATGATAATAGGACTTACTGGTTCAATGGGGTGTGGAAAAGGGGAGGTGGTGAAAATTTTGGAAAAGGAGGGTTTTAAGTATATTACACTTTCGATGATGGTGAGGGAGGAAGCTCGTAAACGAGGAATTGCCGAAGAGCGTGAGAAGTTGATGGAGGTGGGGAATTCAATGAGGAAGGAAGGCGGAGCGGGAATTTTGGCGAAGAGAGCTTTGGAGACGATTTTGGCGTCTGAGAGCGACAAATGGGTTGTTGATGGAATTCGAAATCCGGCGGAAATAGATGAATTGCATCAAGGGCAGGATGTTTATATTGTTGGTGTAAAAACGGATTTAGAATTATTAATTGAAAGAATTATTAGCAGAAATCGTGAAAGCGATGCAAAGACTCGAGAAGATATTACTCACAAGGTAAAGCGTGAATGGGGCGAAGGGGAACCGGAAGGTGGTCAGCAGGTAGGCAAGTGTATGGAGAAGGTTGATTTTGTAATTGATAATAATGGGACGCTCGAAGATCTAAATCAGAAATTTACAGATTATTACAAAACAATCGCAAAATAATTAACTAATTTTCATATGGCTACAAAGAAAATAGTATACAAAAGACCTTCAAAAGATGAATATTATTTAGATTTGGCAAAGAGTGTTTGTCGACGTAGCACTTGTACAAAAGTGGAAATTGGAGCGGTAATTATTCGTGATGATCAGGTGGTAGCTACAGGATATTGCGGGTCTCCAAGAGGGACGAAGAGTTCGCTCGAACATGGCTTCTGCTTGCGAAAACAGCTTGGTATTCCTTCCGGCCAAAGATATGAAATGTGTCGCAGTGTTCATGCTGAACAAAATGCGATTATCAATGCGGCAAGATCTGGAACAAGTTTGCTGGGTGGGGATATGTATATCTATGGAAAGGTTAGAAATGAAGATGAAAAAACTTTTGAAGTTCTCGATGCGTTTCCATGTTTTATTTGTAAAAAAATGTTGATAAATTGTGGTCTTAAAAGAGTAATTTGTTCCCTGAAAAATGGAAAATCCAAGATTTTCAAGACAAGTGATTGGGTGAAAGAATGGCTAAAGAATGATATAATTGACGATAAATTTCAGTACGGAGCTGGAGTCAAAAAATAAATTATTTTTATAACTTTTAAAAATATGGCTAGTCAACATTCAATGGACGTAGTGGTTCAATTTGATTATCAGGAGCTTCGCAATGCGGTAG
>CAINDQ010000153.1 GCA_903847465.1 uncultured Candidatus Peregrinibacteria bacterium | reverse complement strand
TACAGGAACATGAAACTTCCGATTCCACATAAATGCCCAGACGTCCGCAACACAGAAAGAATTATTCAGAGAAATGGGAGAATTCTTTACGATCGAAAGTGTGTTAACTGTGGTGCGGATATCCAGACGACTTATTCTGAGAATCAAAAGGAGAGCATCTATTGTGAAAAATGCTATCTCCAAACGGTTCTATAAAACCGCCATCAGAGTAACAATAAATTTGCCAGCTTTTGCTGGATCTGTAGCGCCAGTGTAAAGCACGTTTTGTCCTGCTTTTAGGCCAGTTAGTCCGATCAAAGTAGTGGTATTTGTGATAGTTGTGTTTGACTGTGTGTAAACAACTTGTTCTTTAGCAGCGTTGTCAGTAAGAGTGATTTTGTTTCCTTCTACTTTTGTAATTGTGCCAAATAATTTTGTTGTCTTTTCATCTCTATCACCACCCAACCATCCATCACATCCACCATTATGATATTTCATCATTTGTTGAACAGGTGCATTTGTAGCACCGCAGAATTTTCCTCCGTGTTCAAACATAGCGAATCTTGCCATCCCGCAAATAAGACCCAAAACGATTAGTACGGTAACCACCTTGCAGATGATTCGTACGACGTGGTGCCCGTGGCAAGAGCCACCACTGCAACAACCGGAACTGCAGCAAGAAGAATTTGCTTCCTGTGCTTTAACATTCTTTTTCTCCATGAAAATGAGGTTTAAAAAATATACAAATCAAATTATAGGCTAAACAAAGCGATTTGCAAGACAGGAAAGGCTTTTTATTCTAAATGTTTTTAGAATTGAGTAGTGATCCATTCTCCCAAAAATCGGCTTACCACAACTACAAGGATCGCAATTACAAGGTGTTCAGCGATCGAAACATAAGGATTCATGCCTCTTCTTTTTGCAACAATATAACTAATGAAACTCAAGAGCAGTAATCCAAAAACAATTAGTATTATCGAAGCAATCAATAATGGTAGAAAAACCACAATCAGCACAAAGAATAAAGAAACAAGCAATCTCACCATGAAATTTGAAAAAGTAGAAATCCAAACTTCTTTTGCTTCAAAACGTTCAGATTCCTGATAAATATGAATACTGAGTGAATCAGAAATATTATCTGCTAAGGCAATGATTAGAATACTGCCAATGATGTTTGTTTTTGCGTCAGAACTAAAATAAAGTCCGGCGATCAAACCAAGATTAGTGATAATAGCAGCCGTCATGCCAAAAATATATCTATATGAATGATGTTTAGACATAGGATTAAGCTGCAAATTGAATTATTAAATAAATCAAAAATATTCCCAGAATAGTTGAAACAGTAGTCCACAAAGTTGGGTGATTGTGATGACTTTCCGGAATCAAATCGCTAGCACCGATATAGATAAATAATCCCGTAAATAGTGACAGAATAAGTCCCAGCATCGGTTCTGCAACAACTATAAACATCGCGGCGACAACTCCAAATGCCGGCGCGATAGCCGCAATCACCAGCCATTTAAAAGCGTCTTTGCGTGTGCCATGATTTTTTAGAATTACATTCACCGTATTGATTCCGTCAGAAAATTTATGAGCTAGTACGGCGATAGCCATTATCCAACCAACAGTAGGGGATATTTTGAAAGCCAACCCAACGCCAAGTCCATCCAAAAAGCTATGAAAAGAAAGAGCGCAGGCCGTCAAAGTTCCTCTGTGATTTTCTTTGCAACAATCTTTTTCTTCGTGAATATGAATAGAAAATAGGCGATCAAGCACCATGAAAAAAGCAAAACCAACCGCCATCAGAAGTGTAACTAATGTTATGTCATAGGCTTTTGTAGCCAATTCAATCGATTCTGGAATCAAATCAAAAAATGCCACGCCAATCACGGCTCCCGCACTAAATCCGAGAATAAGATGAAGCTGATCTTTCAAACGAATTGCAAATAATCCTCCTAAAAAAGTGCTAACAATTGTAGCAAGAGCGATCAGAAAGATTGTGTAAGTCATATGTTTTCGAAATTAAGTACTCAAACTTTACCGCATGTCTCTGATTTTTCAAATATGATCTACGTATTTTATGGTCTTGTTCTCAAAGTTTTTTGCGGTGTAAGTTTTTGGGCCAATTTTTTTGAGAGAATTTACAGGAATTTTTCCGAAGCCGCCAGGGATATCCACTACATATTCAGGTAGGCAGATGCTTGATAAATTTCCTCTCAAACTTTGGAATATTTTTTTACCTTTTTCAATCGAAATGCGAAAGTGGTGAGTGCCTTTTGCCGCATCTAGATGATGTAAATAGTACGGCTTAACTCCAGTCACAACTAATTCTCGAAAAAGTTCCGAAAGAATTTCAGTGTCATCATTTACTCCTTTTAGAAGGACAGTTTGACTCATGATAAGCGCTCCGATTTTTTGGAATTTCTGAACAACTTTTTGAAATTCTTTACTGATTTCTCGTGGGTGATTTATGTGAACAACTATCACTAGTTTTTTAGAAGTTTTTAGAGCTGCCAGTAATTTTCCGGTTATCAATCTTGCATCAACCACCGGAATTCTGCTGTGGAATCGGATTGTTTTGATATGTGAAATTTTGCTGATTTTTCCAATAATCTCTTTGAGAAATTCAGCCTTAAGCATAAAAGGATCTCCACCTGAAAAAATTACTTCCCAAATTTCTTTATGATCCCTCATATAAGAAAGGATTTTTCCAACATCCGGTTTCACTACATTTTCATTCTCACAAAGAAGATTCTTCCTAAAACAAAATCGACAATGCACAGCACACGCAGAAGTCAGATTCACAAGTACGCGATCCGGATAACGATGGATCAATCCAGCAATGACCGTTTTTGGCTTGTCGCCAATAGGATCGGCCATCTCGTATTCTTTCGCGGAATCTTCAAAGGAGCTCGGCACGACCATCCTCATTAGCGGATCTTTCTGGTCCTTCCAGTCGATCAGATTCGCATAAAATTTTGGAATCAATAGGGGAAACTTCATTTTGCAAATATTTAGCATGTCTTTTGGAATAAAAAAACCACTACCCTTGCGAATAGTGGTGGTTTTAAAGCTTATTAAGCCTATTCAGCAACAGCGATCTGAACATTTACAGCATTGAGTCCCTTTGGAGATTCAGCTGTTTCGAAGGTAACTGTGTCGCCTTCTTTCAGTTCGTTGAAAGTGATTCCAACGAGAGAATTGCTGTGAAAGAATAAATCTTTCTCAAGGCCTTCTCCTGTGATAAAACCGAAGCCCTTGTCTGTCAGCTTCTTGATTGTCCCTGTCATAGTGTAGACGGTAAAAAAATAGGTGCAAAAGATTATTAATCTCCTACTCTTGGAAAGATAGCATGCATTCGAGATTTTGTCTATCTTATCCCAAAATCTCATTAACCAACGCCCCTACGCCGATCTTTTTCTTTGCCGAAAATGGAATAACTTTATGACTTCCAACTTTTTCTTGAATAAATTTAAGTCTTCTTGAATATTCTGAGTTTTTTATTCTATCTACTTTGTTTGCAAGAATAACCACATTCTTTCCATGGCCATCCAATGCGGCCATCATCTCCAAGTCATTATCCATTATCCCAACACTGGCATCGATGATCAGCACGACCACTTTCTGCGTATAATGCGTGTTGAATAAATACCAATCCACCAATTTATGCAGACGCTTGCCAACTTCCTCTGAAGTTTTGATAAAGCCATATCCTGGCAAATCGAGTAGATAAAAAGAATTGTTGATTAGGAATAAATTGATCTCCCGCGTACGACCAGGAACAGCGCTTGTTCTAGCCAAATCCTTCTTCTTTGTCAGCGTATTGATGGTGGAAGACTTGCCAACATTTGAGCGACCAATAAAAGCGATCTGAGGTCTTCCGTCATCCAGAAGGTGATCAGCTTCAACTATGCCCTTAATAAATTCTGTAGAATTGATGTTCATATGTGCACTATATCAGAAATTCCTCTGCCTTTACAGGTTTTTCTTTTCTTCTTTTCCGTTCATAAATACTCTCATGTCCGGGACGATCTGTACTTTTACCGGACCGCCCTCGGTATCCAGACTCATTTCAAAAAACTTCTGCGGCATTTTTGAAACAGCTTCAAAAAGTTTTTGTCTGGCATTCGCCAGATCCTCTTCCGCTTTCATTTTTAAATCCAAAAGCTTCACATAACCTTCGTCTTGTTTGAGATCTCTCAGCTCTTCTTCTTCGTATTCTTTGAACTGCGCTTTCATCTCTTTGTAAGCCTTTTTTAGCTCTACATATCTCTCCGTGTCGATTTTTTCTTCGTCTCGAATGTCTTTTTTAATTTCTTTCAAGTTCGTCTTAAGTTTCCCAATATTTTGCAATATGAGGGGGATTTGGTCCTGAAGCATGGGGGAATGAGTTATGGAATAAATAAAAGGCGATTTAAGCCAAGTGCAAGGATAATACCACAAGCATCAATTTTAAGTATAGCCTCGTTTTGGGCTTCAAAAATAAGCCAAAAAATGGTATAATTAAGGGATAAAAATCATTTATACACAGTAAAAATAAAGACAAAAATGGCAAAAGCAAATGCTGACACAGCTGATCAATTACAGTCTGAAGATCTAGGCGTCGATACGTCAAATTTTCAGAGTAAGGGGGTTGATAATTTTGGCCCTCAAGAAATAAAGGCTTACGCTGAGTTCGTTGATGGTTTTAGAAAGAACATGGCGGTTCTATTGGCTGATGCAATTAAGTCTTTGAAAGATATAGGTGCAAATCCAGATGATTTTGATCGTGAACTTGCCTTTAAACTTTTAAAAGACAAGATTGCTTCCGCAAAATCAGAAAAATCTGGAGAGCAGTCAGGACTTATTACGACCACACAAACTCCAAATGACGATATTGGAAAAATTGTATACAATTTTGTGGCGGAGACTAACAGGCAGTATGACAGTTTTCAAATTGCTGTCGCTAAAAGATTTCCGATAGAAATTGCTAATGATATTCAAGCATCTATTTTGTTGAATTTGGAAGCGGTTTCAGGAGTTACCACAAAGGTAGACAAAGATGGCAAGCCAGAAACTATCTATGGACAGCTGGCAAGAATTGCCGATTACTTCGAAACTTTTGTTCAGCAAGCCATGGAAACTCTTTGGTTCAAGGATGAGAAAGATTTAGATTTAAGCAATTTTGCGGAAAGAACAACTCCAGTACCAAACGCTGTTGATTTGAGAAATCTGCGTTTCAATCCAACCAATGCGGCCGTAATTCCAAAAGAGATTGTTGAATCTTTAGATGTATTTACAGGTAGTTTCCAAGCTGCAATTGAGGAAAAGTTCCGCCCATATCTAGAAGAACTTCTTACAAATAACAAGGGTTTTTTTGTTAAACTATTCGAGTATTTATCGGACACAGCTTTGGTGAATGGAACAACTGGTGCAGATTTCTTCACTCAAACAGAAAGAGATGAATTTCACAGCATGTCTCTAGCCTTACAAAATGCTGAAAATATTCCCAGCTACATTTCTGAACACATTAGGAAATCCAATGTCATGGACATGCTTCACAAAATTAAATTCTTACCGACTCAAAAGCTCAAAGATGGTCAAACAAATAAAGTAGCTGCTCCGGAATTTCTAAATAATCAGCCCAACGCTGCAATTCAAATCACAAATCTTTCCATTATGGGAGGATACAAGGCATTCTTAACCTCTACCACTCGTACGGCCGAGAAAGCTCAAGACCTTATTAAGCAGGGTCTTTCCGCTGCGGTAAATAGCACTCATGTCAAAGGTTTCGCTTTCGATTTGGATAGAAAATATTTTACCGAAATTGTTGATCCAAAGGTTGTTCCAGGTTTCGATATAAGCACAAGTTCTCTTCATCCAACCATTGGCGCTAAACCACTAGAAAATGAAGGAGAAAGCATGGCCACCTACCTGGATGATGTAGCTAAACAATTAATGAGCGACGCAAATGCGGATAGTATGAATATCAATGTGGTGGTTGAAAAATCAGGGTGTTATCACATTGCTACACATCCAAAGGCCGCAAAAGACATCAAAGTAATCTTTGATAGAATGAAAGTCCATGAAGACGTTGAAGACGTTAGCGAACTTCTCTCAAAGACAGCGTAACGCTATTGAGTAATTCATCGGTCATCCCTTCTACCTGATAATCAAAATCACCTCTACCTAGAGCCCTATTGACCGTACCTGCCGGTAAAAGGATCTTTCTAATTCGTTTATGTACGGCTTCAAGATGAGCTGATAGTTCGTCAGCATTCAAAAGCTTAGAAATCAAACATCCAATTCGAGCTGAAATTTCTCCTCTAAGTGCAAAGTCAGTATTGGTAGCCAAATAATCAATCAAGCGACAAATTATCAATCTATAATGTCGATTTTTCGGATCGGCATCGTTTAGATAGCTAGCCACAACCCCCACATTTTCACTAGAGAGATGAGGAAAAGCGGTCGCTATGGCTTCGGGAGTTACAGGATCCTCAAGGTTCAGCAGTCGCTCACGCGGAGGAAAAACAGCCTTTAAAACAGGCTCAAACGGCGAATCGATTGGGTTCACAGGCTCGTTCGCAAAATCTGGGTAATTATAAGCCGCAGGCGCAACACAGCCAAGCGACGGTACCAGTCGCAAATAAGGTCTATCCCCGGATGAAGATCCTCCTTCAAACATAATTCTCGATAGTTTATTAAAATACAACTCGATAATAAGTCAAGAGGCGTCTTTTGGCTATTTATCTTTATTGACACGGCGAAGGATATGTTGTCTGAAGCAACTCGCGAGGCAGGATTTTCGAGCAAACCTATATATCCTTGACTTTCTCTTTTTGGAAAGTATATTTGTCGCCAACGAATTTAAATTTAACAAAAATATTATGGCAATCGGAAGACTTGGCGCAATCGGCGCTCTAACAGCTAGTTTATTAATTGCTCAACCTGCTTTGGCAGAAGATCACGCGAGTAACGGCAAACCGGAGACTCATGAAGCGGCAGGGGATTCGCAGGTCGAAGATGGTATAAAATCAACACATGATAGTGCTCATTCATCTTTGCATGTGGCCCCAGTCATCGAAGGAATGGTTTCTATGGGTGGAGTTGTAGGTGCGGCTCACAATCCAGGCATTGTTTCGAAAATCGATGTTGCAGCAGGCGTGCATATGGTGGAAAAAGGCAGTCGTCATTCTGGAAGTGTTTTGGGCGGCCTTTCTTATTTGAGAGCTGGAGAAGAAAACGAAGCTTGTGTGGAAGGAACGGGTATCTATCAACTTGATCTCAATAATCCTAATCATTTGGCGCTATATTTCTCAGCAATAGTCGGAGGTTGTGTAGAAGTTGGACCAAAAGGAACGCACATAATTCCGCTCGTAGGCGGAGGATTTGGAATAGTTATTGATGACGCTGTGACTTTAGGAGTTATTGCTGAAGGAAACCCAGCCAAGATGGAAACCGGCGCAAAAGTGTTGGGCGGAATTGGTGTAAAATTTCCACTAAAATCCAAAGCAAACAGCCAACATTAGTTGAATGCAAATTCGGACTGTGAATCTTAAATGGCGGGACATTCTGTAAATTCACAATTAGGGCCAGTTCGGCTGACAGCAGACCCGTCAGGACAAATTTTCGCTTCCTTAGTGCAAACAACAACGTTTGGTTTTTCTGTTGTGAAAAAATTACATCCACCAAGGACGAGAATCGAAACAAAAACAATCATTAGAAGTTTAGATTTTTTCATAAGAAGAGCTGGTTAATTGAAGCAATTCTACCATTATAGCTCTGTGAAACCCAGAGAGAAACTTATGGGGTGAGTGGAGGGGGTCGAACCCTCGACATCCAGGTCCACAACCTGGCGCTCTAACCAACTGAGCTACACCCACCATAGTGTAGTATTTTTCCTGAAGGAAAAACGCAAAAGCAATCTTAATCAAGAACCACAAAAAACTCAAGCGGAATTTCACTATCAAAGAAACGTTTTGAGCTTTGGGTCTCGTGGGTTCCCAAAGCGAAAAACTCCTTGTCCTTTGAAAAGCGATGAAAAACTTTTCTAAAGTTTTTCATAATAAAAAAACTCTCCTCGCTTGGAGGAGAGCTACTGTCTGTATAGGAGTACCAACGCCCTAGAAAAGCCAGCCTTAATATCCTAAACTAACACGTATGTATTAACGGTGGAACCGTTAAATGTAATAAATGGCTCCATTTCGCCGGAACCCTGAGCATCCTTAACGTGACGCAAAAAAAATTCTACTCACAATTGCGATCTTCCGCAATGTGATCTACTGAATTTCTTGTTGTCAAAACTTTCGAGATGTTTTACTGCTTGAAAATTAATCAGCCAGTAATTGCTATTATACAGGGAAAGGGCGATTTGTCAAACAGAAGGTGATTCGGGAATTCCTTGGTGAACGAATGCGTGGAGGCTGACGATCGAGCTTAGACCGACTATCAAGCAGATGGCTGACCTTTGTCCATCTCCGTCGTATGCTTTGCTGAAAGTTTTTCCATGATCGCTTTGTACTTGCTGATGATTTGTTCTTCTTTCTTTTCTAGGGCAAGAATATTTTTGTGTTCTTTTTGTAACGATTCCAGCATCACCGCCTTTTTCTCATAAGTCATTGAAGGAAGCGAAGCTTTTGCGATTGCTTTTAATAGGGGAGCGATCGATGACATTTCTAGTAATCGTTCTATCTCCGAATCTAAATTTGAATTGTACGTTGACATGATTTATGAATTTTATGCGGCTAGCCTTCGTTCCTTATCGGCTTGTTCCTCAGCAGCTCTTGCTTCGGCTTCCGCCTCGGCTTTTGCAGCCTCTTCTTCTGCCGTTGTCTTTGGTTTACTATCTTTTTTGTCGCCACCTTTCTTTGCTTTGTCGGCAGCGTCTTTCTTTGCTTTAGCTTTTCTTGCATCAGTTTCTCTCACGGTTGGCAAATTTACCACTTGGGCGCCTCCCATTCTTTTTGCGCAATCACGTAGATCATTTTCATCAAGCAAGAAGGCAAGTTCAGCGATTTTCGCAGGACCTGGAAATTTCTTTTCAGCCATCAAGCCCCTGAAGAATTCTCTCAACATCGGAAGTCCTTTATGTTTCACTGATAATGGGAATAAGTCAGGAAGAATAATATCGAGTGCGCCATTGGTTTTATCTTTTCCAGATAGACGCAACATTCCAAATTGGGCCAAATTGCTCAAGCTATCAACTTTCAAGAGTGAAGGAATTTGGTCTTCCGTCACCTTGAACATTGTTTTGAAATGGTTGGCTAAATATTTGGAAAGTTTTGCGAATTTTGCAGATTTGCCGGAAGCTTTTTGAACTTTTGTCAGAAATCCTTCCATCAATTCTTTTGTAGCAAAGCGTTGTTTTAGTCTTACCAATGTAAACATTCCCATTGAGAAAACTAAACGCATTTGTTCTTCGGAAACTTCGGAAGGTTTCTGATCTTTTTCCACTTTTTCAGAATCCTCTTGAACTCGAGAGAGTAGGGCGATTGCTGGCCCAGGTCGTCCTGTAGCGTGTGCGGCCACAAAAGTATCTTCAGTTAGAGTTTCGACAGCTACTGTTTCATCTTTATCAAGATTGGCTTCTTTAGCCATTTCTTTTGTTAATTTTTCGGCAACATCAGTGGGTTCACCAGAGGCTACCGCTTTTGAAATTTCTGTTTCAGCTGCGTTTTTTGCATCTGCTTTTTCTCTCCTGACTGTTGCCCATTCAACAATAAAATTTTTTATGAATAATTGAGAGGTCAGGGCTATTGGCCATTTCAAAATACCAATACTTTCCACCCAAGTTTTTCCGAAAGACTTCTCTAAAGCCGCATGTGCAGCCTCGCTCACCGTAGATCTTCGACTTGTTGAGGCGTCGAGATTTTTAGCTGGAGTGCCTTTTGAGGCATCAGCTTTTGCGGGAGGAGTATCTGGTTTTTTGTCTTTGTCGGACATGGTGTGGTTTTATTTTAATCAGGGACTGATACATTTCTTCTTGTCGGAGTTGGTGTAGGTAAAGGTGCAAGTGCTGGCGCTTGTGAAGGCGCAGGCGGTGGCGTTGCAGATCTTCCTGTCGACGGTGCCTGTCCGCTTCCAGTGAGTGGAGGTAAGCCTTGCCTTGGATTAGGTTGTTGAACTGGTGCTGTCCCCCCAGAAGGAGTATTGAAAGTAGGTGGAGTAACAGTGCCTCCTTGAGAAGGAGTATCAAATGTAGGTGGAGTAACCGGAGATGATCCTTTTCCCGCAAATAAAGGTCCTGTTTTTAACCAATCATAGGCCATGGCTATAAGTACAATGAAAGCGACAAGGTGAGCAGCGTCTTTCAGATTGAGGCTTTCAGGTTCACCTAGCTGTTCCAATGAACTTAACCTTTGAATAACGTTCGAAACGGCATTGTATAGTCTATCAAATCTTCTTTGATCCCACCTCGTTGGATCGGTAGTAACTCTCGCCATATAATCTAACAAAGCGCGCGAAGCGGTTGCCAATTGACGAGCTAGTGGTTTTGTCCTTTCTGATCTCAGCAGTCTAGACTCAATATCATCTATGATATTAGCTCTGATAGTTCTTCCTCCACGGACAGGTCCTCCTGAGAGCAAAGCTGCTCCAAGATCTTGAGTCATTACGTCTCCAGGTGCAGTTCCTGGCCTTGCCACAAGATCCTGAGCGGATTGTTCCACACTTCTAAAGCGAGGAGAGTTTGGGAAAAATCTAGCTAAAGGTGCTCTTAGTACTGGACTTAAGGTAAGATTCCACGCCTTTCTCAAATTACTCCATTCCATAGCAGTTCCCAATACGACAGCGATCATAAGACCCTTATCGACGTAAGTCGGTAAATTTGATAAGAAATCGAACCCTCTAGTAGTAGTGTCAACTCCAACACCAATTGCGTTTCCACCAGATTCGAACAAACCTACCACAGAATCCTTAGCTCCTTTAAAAGTCCAAGCTTGTACTTCTGCAGGAGTTAATGCAGCGATTAGAGGTGCAGCTATTAGCATCAACTTTGCAAGTGCAGCCTCAACTTTGGCCTTAGGAACATTTGGTCTAGACAACAAATCGTTCAATTGTTTGCCGGCAGCGGTCAGTCTTTGTTCCAAAGCTTTAATTTCTGAGGAAGTCTCGATGCTTAGTTTTGTTCCTTTTGCATCAGTTGCTTCAAAGCCTTTGGCGTTTTTTTCGATTTTATATCCTTCTTTTATTAATCTTAAACGCAACAAAAATCCATTGGCAACTCCAGTCACTTTTATGGCGCCAGTTTCAGGATGAACCTCCACGCCTCTCATTTTGCTAATCGGAAGTGGTTCTGCTTTTGCAGCACTTCTCTCGGCTTTTCTCTCAGCTCTTTGCTCAGCAGCTGCCGCTCTTCTTTCTGGAGTAAATCTATTGCCTCCTATCTCAATACATTTACCTGCTCCAACTCCCACTACATTCAACGCACCTACCGTCACAAGAGTACGGAATAATTCTTCGCCAAATTTATAATTATCAAAATTGCCATAGGCAAATCCATGTTGAGCTGCTCCCATCGCAAGCATCACAGATGTTTGAAGAGTTCCATGCGTCAAAGCTGTTTGCATAACTCTTCGGAAAGATTTATCTGGGAATTTTGTGATACTTTTCTGTAGGAATGTATCCAAAATTTTAGCGCCTTCTCCTGTAAGTTTAAAAACACTTAGAGTAGCTCCTGTTATGAAAGCATTTGTTACCCAGCCCTCTTTCAAGCATGATTCACCTTGAAGTCCTTCATAAACTCCATTAAAAGTAAATCCACCTGCTCCAACAAGAACGCCGAGTCCTCCAAGATGCAAGGATGTTCCCAACGCACCTCTTGTAACAACTCTCTCAACAAGTTTTCCGCCTTTCTCTACCAGTTTAACGGCTAGACCAGCTTTTTTAGCCAAACTTGCTAATCGTACTGATGTTATTGCGCCTCTTGCGGCTAGCGAAAGGCCTCCTACAACCGCAGTTGCTGCCAATCCTCCCACGAACATCAAAGGAGCGTTTATGGCAATTTCATCGATAATAAAATCCCATGTTTCGTCTGCAAGAATGCACGTTTCATCTTTCGGATCCAACATATGTCTATATTGATCGTAAACAGCAGCTGCTGCTTTGTTGTCTTTAAAGTCTTCAGGATTTAGTAATTTTCCGGCTTCTTTTTTCATCTTGTGATCAAAAAATATATCAGACAAAAAATCTCTATACGCTTCCACTTGTTCCGCGGTCAATGCTACGCCACCTTTGGCCAACATTTCTGCGGAGGGATTCATCCACTCATTTTGAAGCTTATTTTTCATTTCAGTAGCCTCCAGGGAAGCCTCTATTCTAAGGGATTCGGCGCTTTTTGCTTTCATTAAATCTGTCGGATTTTCCCATTGATCAAAAAAGGCTTTGGTTCCCGGTTCGGGAGCTCCGGAAGATTTATTAGTCATTTCCTCCATTTTTTTCTCAAGATAAGGAGCCAACAATTGATCTTCTATGAGACGCTGAGCACCGTTATAGTCTTTTTGGATTCTAAGAATACTGATCAATGTTAGATATTGCTGTTGCATATCTGCTGTATCAACAGGGTCTTTTGCCGTAAAATTTCCGTCGCCATCAATGAAACCTTCCTTGAAATATGTGCCCATTGGATTGCCCATACTGTCTCTTGTTTGACCAGATTGTCTCTGCCAATCAGGACTGCATTTAGCTAGAGCTTGATGAATGACCGAACTCAATAATTCATTTAGAGTTTTATTTGGATTATTCACAATAAGTAATGGTAAATCCTTTAGCTCTTTGCTCGCATTTTCCAAAAGAGCTCTTCTTGCTGCGGTGGAAGGGGCTAGCTCAGTAACGGCTTGTTTCAGCCATTCACCCTTGGTTCTGCCGATGTCGATACTAGCTATTTCTGAGGCAAGTATTTTATCCAAAAGGTCGATTTGACCAATTCTAGCTATTTGTTTTTCCGAAATGTTCATAGCTTCCAAAATTTCAGGTATCTGCGCTTGACCGAAACGTCTAGCAAAATCATCATTAGTTTCTTCATCTTTGTCAGTTTCAAAACGTCTAGCTAATCCAGGTTCTTGTACTCTTGGGAGGTCCACCTGAGGCACATTAAAAGGCGGAGTTGGTTCTTGTCCATCCGTTAAATTCAACCAACCACTAGCATCTCTTAGCTCTTGCTGTAAGGCATCAAATGCTTCTTTGGTATTTTTTTTGCGCAAATCTTCTTTGGCTTTATCAATCCTATCTCTTGTTACAGCTAGCCTGAAATCATCAGGTGAAGTTGTCAAAGAATTATTAATAGCATCCATGACTTTGTCATATTGTTTGGATGTTCTATCTGCTTCTTCTTTTGGAACATTTACTGGCGTAACCGGTAAATTTGATTGTTTTTCAGGAGCCATATTTGTTTGTTTTAATGTTTATTTTGTTTTAGGTTTTGGATTGTAGTAGGCGTTCCAAACGGCAAACCATTTATCATAAGCATCTTTGTTATGATCTCTTCTTTTTTCCCAATAATCAGCTTGGTCGCCATATTTGCCAGCTAAATTGTCATACTTTTTAATCAATACGCTGACATCTGGGAAATGTTGAATTCCTGCCAGCGGGTCCGTTATATCCATCAAATCATCAGCATAAGCAAACTCTTTGTAACCTTGTAATTGCACAATCTTTGCCGTCACGGCGTCAATTCTTCTTCTCATAGCTTCTTCCGCGACGTCACCGTGGAAAAATTTCACTCCAAGTTTCGCATTGTAATCTTCGTTTAAGTCTTCTAATAAATCTTTTGCATCTTCAACTTCTTTAAATTGATTGGAATAATCC
The DNA here is from genome assembly GCA_903847465.1 of uncultured Candidatus Peregrinibacteria bacterium. Classification (GTDB taxonomy): domain Bacteria; phylum Patescibacteriota; class Gracilibacteria; order UBA1369; family LOWO2-01-FULL-3; genus CAINDQ01. Next base: position 16,018 of record CAINDQ010000153.1, on the reverse strand, counting down.
TTTGCTCTCCCGTTTATCCTCTCTTTGATAGTTTTTATTTCAGCTTCAAGTTTTGCTTTTCCATCTAATTGGCTTTTCATTTTCGCCTCTGTAACTTCCATTTGCTTCTTGTAAAACGCAACCCAAAAGTTTAGCTCATTCATGGGTTCACCTTCCATTGGGTCAATTTTCCCATCTTTGTTCATGTCCTTAGGGAACACATACCACCTCATTTTGCCTCCGGTAATTTTGGCATCAACGGTATAGGCAGGATTATTTATATTCGTAAGCATCCAGGCAATTTCTGGCTCTGGTTCTGGATCGCTGTCATATCCTGTTAATGATTCGAAAGACATTAGTATCTAAGGTTAAAATAATTCAAATGTTGCTAAACCAGGCCATTTTCTGATGATCGCCAATTTTCCTTTTTCCCATACGCTAGGCTGTTGCAATAAGAATGGGTATTTTTTTGTAACTTCATCTTTGGTAAAAATCATTGTTGTAAATGCTTGAACCTCCGCTTGCATCAACTGAACCTGCGTAGATCTTTTTCCGTTTGAATCTCTTGAGATACGAGCAGTATTATCCCACAAGGTTGATCTCCATACTCCTGCGGCATCTTGGAATGTAGCAAATATTCCGGGATTATCAGGGTCTATGCCTCTGAGATATTCTCCGATAGCTCCTGTATTTAGCACTCCAGGACCAAGTTCTTTAGTTAGAGCAGTTACCGCTTTGTCGTATTCTGCCTTCAAAGCCTTATCCAGTTCGGTGTTTTTGTTGGCCAAATGTTCCTTTAAGTCATGCTTAAACGCTGGTCTATTATCAACCGTATCTATTGGCTGATATGACTGTTCTGTTTCTGCCCATTCATCAAAATCCTTAATACCCCATTCTCCACTTTTTGGGGCAGGAATAAAGGCGGCTTCCAAAGAAGGCAATTGACTAGCTTTTGTATATATTTTTTCACGTACATACTTGAAATATCTGTTCACCATATGGCCTCTCAAACCAGGATCTTCTTTTGGGTCTGAAATGCCTGCTGTAGGTGTTGCAGGGAATACCAAAGCCGGAGGATCTAGATATACGATTCTGTGATCAACGATAAAACTTCCAGGCTTAGATGGGTCAGGCAGTTTAAATTTATGTTTTTCATTATCTAAATGAGCAGTTCTATATGTAAACACTTGCATCAATTTTCCAGCAGATGTATGCGCTCCTTGCGCGAAATCAAATCCTTCCAGTCCAGGAAGATCCAATTTGTAGATAGCTTGTTCCATTTCGGTCTGAGAAGAAGCATAGGAAGCACTTTCTGTACCAGCCAGTCTGACAGGAGTTACAACAGTATTCATGAATTCATTTTGATCCCATTCTTGACCTTTTCCTTGTAATTCGGCGTCTCTATTCACGATAGCAGTATTGATACCCTTGATTTTATTTTCACCATCCGCCAAAGTTTCTTTTCTAGCTTGTTCTACCCCCGCAAAAGTTCTTTGTTTGTCTATTTTGCCTTGGAGTCTAGCCAAAACTGTTAATCTGGCATTTTCAGTAATCATTTTTGCATAATTCTTTGGAACTCCTTTGTTTGTGATATCCCATCTAGACAACGAACCTCCAGAGGTGTTGCCTTTGATCGCATCCCAAGTACGTCCCAAAAGACTAGTGGAAAGCTTTCCGATAGTGGCTTCTAGAGCCACAAAAGTTTTATTCAATTCAAAATCTGGATCTGTATCCAGCGCTTCAATATAAGCGGTACTGAACGCAGGATCATTCAACAAATCTGCTTCATCAGACGGATTTGCCAATTCATATTTCTTGGTTCCTTTATCATACTTAATCTCGAGAGATCTATTTAATTTTTTGATATTCAACATAAATTTTGAATCACCAGCAGTAGGATCAGAAATAACCATCATGTCTCTGTTGAAGAATGGTTTCAAGGCATCGAAAGACTTTTCTTTGAATAATCCTTGAACCATGTTCATAGTTAATGGAATTCTTTCAGCATTTTGTTCATCAAGATTGAAAGAAACAGGGCTGTCTTCCATGTGGACAATTAGTCCTTTACCGGTATCGGTTGGAACAAGTTTCACTTTTGAATCATGTTCCGGAACATCAAATTCCGGATTTCCAGGCATTCTGACTGTAGCTGTCCATGCGCCTCCATCATAAGTTGGTGGCTTAGAGTTTGGAGAAGATGTCCTCACCATTCCCAATAATTTTGCCATTCTGGCGTTTACAGCTTTTACCAATTTTCCGATTTGTTCTTTTTGCATAGCTTCACCTTGCAAAGGGATTTCAGCTACATAATTTTTACCAGGAACATCAATTCCGCCAAATTCATTCGCTAAATAAACTTTGTAATGTTTTTGAGCAACGTCATACGCAAAGAAGACAGGATAACCTCCCATCACGACTCCTTTATATATGCCGGCTTTTTTGTGATCTCCTTCTGTAGCTTCTCCGGTGATATTAAATCCAACAGGAGTTTCTTTATAAGAACTGAAAGCTGTGTCCAATTGAGCTCTAGCTTTGTCAGCTTCTCTTGAAGCTGTAAGGCCGGCTTCGCTAGTTGCGAAGTTATAAAGGCCAAGCATTGAACAGAAATGTCTTACTTTTGCATCCGCCAACTCAGGCTTTTTCATCGCAACTTCAAAAGATTCGCCATTTTCTTTAAGCAAAGTTTTATTGTAAGCCGCTCTCATTACGAGCATTGCTTTATATAATTGTTGACCGATACGAACGTATTCTCTCTGTTTTGGAGTCAATTTTTTGTCTACGTTTCCTGTATTGTCTGATAGTCCTTTTTCACCGATACCCATGTCAAAGTATCCGATGTTCGCAACCTCAGGGAAAATATCTCCAAAATTACTTGGATGAATGAATTCTTTTCCAGGTGAATTTGCTTTTTCAAAATATTGATTGAGGTAACCCATCTTTACTTCGGAAATACGCAACATGATATTGTAATCCAAATCCTTGGCTTCCGGTAAATTCATGCCCGCGATAGCCTCCATTGGAGTGCCACGAACTTCGGCATCCTTATCCTTGAATCCAGCCATTTTCAAAAGGTCATATCCAGCATTTTTTGCGAAAACATAACCACAATAACCAGCGATTCCATATAAGGCATATTTTTTAGCTTCTGTGGCTTTGTCTCCAACTAGACTTACGATTGATTTGTAAATTGCGTAAACTCCCAGCGCATACACACCGGCAGTCGCCCAATCGCCATCCTTAATTGCTTTGGTGAATTTTGCTAAATTTGCTCTCGCAAAATCCATTGGTTTATCAATCACGGCATGGCCATCAAGAGCACGTTGTTTTTCTAGTGTAGAAGAATGTTGATTTCCAATTGCGAGCATTTTTGTTCTAACGAAAGCGAAATGAGTATAAGCTTTCACGAAAGCCTGAGGGAAACTATTATCTTTGCCACCTATATCTGGAGCAATTTTCGAAATATTATCCAGATTTTGTTCTGGATTTCTGAACCATTCTGCGTAAGCAGGGTTTGATTTTAGAACAGCCTCTTTTTCTGGATTGTTTTTGTCTCTCAGTACAGAGAACATTTTGTGATAGAAAGGATCCTCTGTTACAGGAACGCCAAGTTCTCTCCATTCAACATAAACTCTGTTCAAAGCTTCGTCAGTATTTGTACTCCATTGCATTGGATCGACTTTTAGTCTTTCTGCTTGAATGTTCAATTGCAACATCGTTGTACCGGAATTAAATTTTACAGAGGCTTCGTCGGCTAGTTTTACGAATTTTGAATATTCCATACGAACTTCCCCTGGCAATTGCATTCTGTTTCTTTCCACATCAAGACCAGCTCTATCTCTTTCGGTTTTAGCGTCCATCTCCACTTTCAATTTTCCTCTGTCTTGCGTAGCGGCTAGGGCCAACTTTGCTCTTAGTGCATCCAGCTCTTTGTAGGCCAGCTCAATAAGTGCATCGCCGGATTTTACCTGTGTTGGATCTTTTGCAATTTTATCGATCAATTGATCGAAATTTGGAGTGTCTTTTTCATTTTGAGTCCCAATCACCATCAAAGATCTGGAAACATTTTTCCCAACGAAAAGTGTGTCTAATTGTTTTGCGACTTCTTCCCAGAAAATTGCCTTGTATTCTTTTCCCTCAAATTTCAATTCTTTAGCTCCACTTGCAGCTTGATATTTCAAAACTAAAACGCCATCTTTTTTCTCGAATGAATCAAAAGTCAAAGTACTTACGTCCGGAAGATCCTTCAATCTCTTATCAAATTCAGTCGCATATGGATTGTTTTCAGGGTCCCAAGCAAGCTTGTCTTTAGGCTTGATTAGGTCATTGATTTTCCCGAAAAGCGCATCGGCCGTTTTATTAAGTTGTTCGGCTTCTACAGGCGCATTTTTGACTTCTGGTTGTGGATCTTTGCAGACTAGAAATCTTTCTCTCAGGAGAGAAGTTTCAAGCTTGAAAAGATTTAGTATTCTGTTTTTCATGTTGGTTTTTTGATAGTTTTAAATCCTTATATTATACCAAAAACTAGCCAACAAATCAAACCCAAAATAGGGGATTTATATTAGAACGAAGTCTTGAGAATTTTATTAAAATTTTCGATGAATTTTTTGAAAAAATCCGTCAAATCGGCATAAACTTTCGTCATCAAAGATGGATATAAATTGGCGAAAGTAATAAGTGCGTCATCTAGGTTCACCCAAGGTGCCGTAATCGTGGTTTCCGCTATGAAATCACGTAAATGGACCCTTTGATTCTCATCTAAATGCTTCCAAATTGAGAAAATCAAGCGATCTCTGGTCTGTCTTTTCAATGCGCCGAGAACAAGATTTTTGTAAATTTCGTCGTTTTGGTCGATCTGCAGTTGTCCCAAAATCGCCTCATACAAGGAGTCCGCAAAAATCATCGTATCTAAAACATCAATCTCTTCCGAAGATAAATTTGCTAACTTTTTCTGATTTTGTTTTGTTTGTGTATTCATAATTTATTTTGGTTTTAAGGGTGTCCATGTCCAGCGCCGCCTTCGGCAGCTGCAGGCTTTTCGGCCGGAGCATCTGGAGCTTCAGGTGCATTTTCCGGCGGCTTACTTCCGTTTTCTATAACATGTGACGCAGGGGCCTTACCCAGCTTACTTTCTACGCCAAATTGTTTATCTGTTTCCATTATTTCAGCTCTCAATGCCGCAAAATCAATACTTGGAGCATGGGCAATTTCCAGCGGTTTTAGATCCGCTTTATCTGCCAACTCTTTGATTCTTGCCGCTTCTTCGTCTAGATGTACCTTGCTTCTATCAGCATATTTTGTGGTTTTGTATTGTGCGGCCGCCCAAGGTTTTCCAAAAGCTTCTGCTGTTTTTTTCTTTATACCTTCTGAGGTTTCAGTTCCTTTTGTTTTGAAATATCCTAGGACTCTACCAGCATCTTGCTTTGCCGTAGCACCAATCCCTGGAATAGTGAGTTTGTTTTGTCTGAATAAATTTACAAATCCTACCAGCGGCTTTGCCGCCAATAATACAGGATATTTAGCAAGACGTAGGGGAGTCATTGCGGCCTGCCAAGTAAAGGCAGCACCTAGCTTTGTGGCTCCCACCACTCCATTTAAGCCGGTAATTGCGGTACCTTGTGCCACAGCCAATGCTTTATCTTTACCATATCTACCGATATCAACTCCTCTATCTCTCAGCCATTGTGCTTGCGGGCTATTCATATAACCTCTCATTGCGGAATCTTGGACATATCCTATTTCGCCCTCAACTCCATATTCTTTGGCTTCTTTCAGGATTTTTGCCATTTTCTCTTCATATACTTCTTGACTGACCTTCTTTAGTCTTCTTTTCTCATCCAATTCTTTTAATCGATGTCTTAGTTCTTTAATTTTTGCAGTATTAATTTCCGCATGATTTTTGTCGTAATGATCGAAATGCGCACGGACAAGGGCTTTAGATCTCTTGAATTGTTTATCGAACGCCTCGTCGACGACAGTTCTAATATATGGTTCTCCCATACGTTTTTTGACTCCGAGTTGCTCAACAATTAATTCCTTTAATTTATCCTCAAGTTTTTTGTAAGCCTCAGTAAAGGTTCCTCTACTATCACCGAAAAATTCCGCCATCGCGGCAAGCAAGAAAAATCCTCCTTTATAGTCAAGCTTCCCAATATCAAATTGTTTTTCGATTTTCGCCCAGATATTGAGATCGCCAGGTTTCAAGTCCTTAAATGGTTCAACAACCTTTCCTCCTTCTTGATATTTGAATTTTATAATTTTCCATTTAAAGTCATGTTCGCCAGCCGCCTCTACAAGCTTTTTCAAATCTTCAGATCCTTCTCTTGCTAGATCAGCGTAACTTTTTTTGGTTTGAATGCGAGCTACGTCGTCGGCGAGGATGAGGTCGACGAGTTTACGTTGATCTTCCTGTGACATTTTTGGATGTTGGCGTTTTACCACAGTGAAAATAATTCTTTTCGCCGCTTCCGTGTCAGATAGATCATGGATGGCATGCAAAGCTTCTTTTTTCTTTTGTAAATCTTTTTCAGAATAGTGAAAGGTCTCGTCCAAGGATGCAATTTTTTCAGCAAACATTTCTTTCGGATTACCGTCGTATATATTGAAGAAATTGCCAGTTTTTACCTTTTCAAATATTTCATTCAATTGAGTGGCTGAAACATTTGAAGAAGAAGGATCCAATCCCTGTAATTGTTTATGTATCTTCTTTATTTCATTTGCATCGTACATATCTCCTAGCATGTCGTTTTTGGCAAGGAAAACAACGTTTTCCGTGAATGCGACAAGTAAGTTATACGTTTTTTGAGCAGCCTTTAGCAAATCTTCCAATGCCGTAATATCTGTCTTAATTCTTGCAGATTCTTTTGCGTCATCTATTGCGTTAGTTCCTTTGCCACCTTTCGCCATTCTATCTAACTGTGCTTGGAGACCACCTATGGTAGGTCTTATGCCAAGTTCGTCATATTTTAATACATCGGTAGTCTTTTTCCCTTTTGGATCAATTACCTCCTTTACAGTTATCCCATCCTTAGTCTGGGCCATTAACTCTTCTGCAGCAGTCTGAATGTCTGCAGTATGATTTTTTGTTGAAAAATACTCCCTGGCTTTCTCCGCCTTTTCGACATTGGTCTTTGCATCCTTTAGTCGTGCTTCAGCCCTTCCTACTGCGACGGCACCACTAATCACAATAATTTTTTCAAGATCATCAACAATTTTATCGATTTTTTCTTGATTGCCTTTGTCTGAAAATCCGCGGATTTCTCTCAATAAGGCAACTGCTGCTACAAGATTATCCCTACTGTTAATGTCTTTTGCTAAATCTTTAATTTTTGTTATTTTGGCAGCTACTTTTCCTGATGGGTCTGTGGTTGGGGGTGTTAATGCATTAATTCCGTCAATTGCTTCTTTATACGATTTAGCCTTTTCTTCCGAGGTCAAAGCCTTAGTCACGGTGAATGATTCAGCCATAACTTCTGCAGCTATAGAATAATCGGCCATGTGAAGGGTCTCTTCTTTTATTGCTAATTCTTCTTTCTTTTTTGGCAATTCTTTTTCAGCAAAATCAGCTAATTCTTTTACAATTATGTCGAAATAAGCAGTCTTAAAAGCCACAAACTCAGGCCTAGTACAATCAACTTCTGCTTTCTTGCTTTTTGGATTTAATCCAGTTGCAGCCAACAAATCGTCAAAAGCCATCTTATATAATTCACATGTTGTGACAAGCCCCGAGTCGACAGTGTCTTTATTTTGTTCGACGAACTTTATCAAAGCAGGAACTAGCTTAAAGAGAGTCGCATGGGTAAATGCTGGCGTATTTTTGACTTTATCCAATGTCGCAATAAATTTTTCCAATTTAGCAATTTCTTTTTCTAGCCCTTCTTTTCTACGATCTGCCTCTGCTTTTTTCGCAGGATCAGTCATCTCTTTTGCATTCAGCAAGAAAAGTCTTCTTCTGGCCGCCAAAAGCTCGTTGCGACCTTTTATTCCGTCTTCTTCTTTGATCTCGAATTTTAATTTATGATGCAAACCATGCTCAAAATGATGACCAAATCCATGCTGAGGATCAGTTCCTTTGTAAGTTTCGGTAAACAAAAATTTTCCATATACTTGCTCGAAAGCTAGACGAATTGCCACGGCATTTTTATCAGTTGGAGTAGCTGCCTTTTCTACGGCATGACCTTTTCCTGTTAAAATACGTTGTTTTGCTGCTCTAAACAGATTTTCATGATTTTTTAACTGAGCTTCGATAAGTTCTCTGGTCTCTTTGGTAATAAGGCCAAGGGTTTCAGCAACATTTAAATTAACTCGATCAGTCCCTGCTTCATAAACGCCAGGTGCTGTAGTAATGGCCTCTAGCTGCGTATCCGTGAAGACTTCTTTATTTTGTTCGGGCGTGTTTGCCATGTAGTTTTTATTTTTATTTTTCTCCGCATTTTCTTCGCGGATTCAAAATTATCTGATTATTATAGCAAATTCTCGTCCAAAAATCAATTGCCAAAAGCAAATCCCAAAGGTAAGATTTCCTGGCAAATTTAATTACCTTAAAAAATCATGGATTATACAACAAAGAAATTGCCAAAGTCAGAAGTCGAAATAAAAGTTATTTTGACCGCGGAAGATTTACAAAAACATTACGCCAAAGCGACTGAAGATATTTCCAAAGAAGTGAGCATCAAAGGCTTTCGCCCAGGACATGTGCCAAAGGAGGTTTTGGAGCAGCACATAGACAAAAAACACATCGAAGCTCATGCGCAGGAACTAGCCGTTCAGAGAACTTATGCCGACATCGTTGTGAAGGAAAATCTGCAGGTTATTTCTCGCCCTCAAGTCAAGATTGAGAAAGAGGATCCGTTTACCTATACCGCAGTAGTGGCAATTATGCCGGAAGTTGAAGTGAAGGATTACAAATCTATCAAGATTGAAAAGAAAGAGCCAAAAGTTACCGAAAAAGATATCGAGGAAGTTTTGAAGGATCTTCAAAAGTACAGCACTATCTACAAAGATGTTGAAAGAGAAGCCAAAAAAGGGGATAGAGTAGAAGTTGATTTTGAAGGTTTCGATGAAGAAGGGAAATCAGTTCCAAATACCAAAAGTCAAAATCATCCAGTTGTTCTAGGTGAAAATACTTTGATCCCAGGATTTGAGGATCATTTGATTGGTTTGAAGAAAGACGGCAAAAAAGAATTCGATATCGTTTTCCCAAAAGATTATGGCAAGAAAGATTTCCAGAATAAGAAATTGAAATTCAAAGTTGAAGTGAAAAGAGTAGAAGAAGCTGTTGCCCCAGAACTAAATGAAGAATTTGTAGAGAAGGTAACAGGCAAAAAACAGCCTGTGGCAGACCTAAAGAAGGATATCGAAAAAAATCTACATGCCAAGAAAACTCAAGAAGCAAAACAAGAAAGAGAAAATCAATACATCGAAGAACTTCTGAAAAGAACAAAGTCCGAAGTTCCTGATTCTTTGATTCACGAAGAAGCGCATTACATTCTGCACGAGATGGAAGAAGAAATTGCCCAAAAAGGTCTACAATTCGAGCAATTCCTCGCTCAAGCCAAAACCACCGAAGAAGAATTGGTAAAGAAATACACGCCTGAAGCTGAAAAGAGAATCAAGATTAGACTTGCTCTCCAACACATCATCAAGGAAGAAAAAATCGAAGTAAGCGAAGCAGAAATGGATGCCGAATTTGCAAAAGTAAAATCATTCTATCCACCAAAAGAGCATGCCAAAATCGAAGGCGATTACAAAAAAGGCGAACTCAAAGGTCAACTAAAAAATCGTTTGATCCTAAGGAAGTTTTTCGAAAAAGCCTTGGCGTAATTGCGAAATTGTGTTAAATTCAAAAACAGAATACTTTTCTTAAATCCTCAAATCTATGAAAATCTTTTATCTTACAGCCTCGATCATTTTCACAGTTTTGCTTTTGATCCTTTCTTTCGAGAATATTGGTTCGTCATGCACCGGTTTGCTCTTCTTCTTCACAACAATTGAGTCTGGCCCAACTATCACTTTGATGGGAATGGCAGTCCTTGGAATTATCACTGGAGCTTTCTATCATGCTTTTGTTGGCAAACTTATGGCAGCCCCAGAAGACGATGATGGGGAGGAGAATCTGTAAAAAGGCCCCTCTGTATAAAAAAATGTTGCAATCTGTTTCAAAAATAGATACAGTGGTTTTTGGATGTATACAAATTGTATACATTAATGGGCACAACATATCTACAGGGCAATGTTAAAAAGGCTTTTTACATCCAACACAAGGATTAAGCTGCTTACATTATTCTTGTTAAAACCTGATGAAGAATTTTTTATCAGAGAGTTAACGAGAAAACTAAGCGAGCAAATCAATTCAATTCGTCGAGAATTGGATAATCTGAAAAAAATGGGCTTTTTACGTGCCAAAATGAAGAACAGTAAAAAGTATTATTGCGTGAACCACAACTTCATATTTTTAGAAGAATTAAAGAGCATCATCGTCAAAGCTCTTTCTTCCAATGACAATATCGCGGAAGAAGTAAAGAAAATGGGCGAGGTAAAACTTTTGGTTCTTTCCGGTTTATTCGTAGAACAACCTACCAAGACAGTTGATATGTTGATTGTTGGGCAAATGGACAAAACAAGATTGACTCAATACCTCAATAACGAGATAAAAACCTCTCGTCCCGTGAAATTTGCGATCATGACGGAGGAAGATTACAAGTATCGTTTAGGCTGTAATGATAAGTTTATTTCCGAAATTATCAGCGACCCTACAAACCAAGTCGCGGTTAAATTAATTTAAAACAGGAAGAAACTAAAGATTTTCGCTTGATTTCGGCGAAAACCTTCTATATATTAACCAAGCATTTTAACCGACAAGATATGAATTTACTACAAGACGTTCAAAAAATGGCTATTCCAGAGAAGAAAATGCCAGATTTGTACACAGGTTGCACCGTAAAAATTTACCAGAAAATTAAAGAAGGCGAAAAAGAACGTATCCAAATATTTGAAGGGCTTATTATAGCCGTAAATAGTGGACACGGCGCTGACAAAACAATCACAGTTCGAAAGGTTGTTGAAGGCATCGGCGTTGAGAAAATTTTCCCAATTTATTCTCCAAATATCGACAAAATCGAGGTTAAGAAAACTTCGAAAGTTCGCAGAGCAAAGATCTATTTCATGCGTGATAGAATGGGCAAGTCAGCTAGACTTAAAGCGACATTCGTAAAGTCTACCGCAAAAGCTGATGCTAAGGCTGCTGCAGAATTAGAAAAATCTATCGAAGATTTGGCTGCTGTAAAGGCAAAAGAAGAAGCCGAGAAGGTAGCAAACGAGATGCCGGATACTACGACAGAAGAGTAATTTTAAATTCTTCGTATGCTGAAGCATTCGACTTTTGAGACTGCGCTTAAAAAAGCTGGTTTTCAACGTATCGCTGGAATTGACGAAGTTGGCAGGGGAGCTCTCTCCGGTCCGGTTGTTTCCGCTGTGGTAATTCTGAAAGCGGGGGCGCGACTAAAAGGTCTTGATGACAGCAAAAAACTTTCCCGCCCCCAAAGAGAAAGACTTTTTGAGCTAATTTTGGAAAATGCTGAGGATTATGCGGTTACTTTGGTGTCTCACCGCACGATCGACAAAGTAAATATCCTAAATGCCGTCAGAATTGCCAATAAAATCTGTGTAGATTCTTTGAGAACGCCGCCCGATATGATTCTGATCGACGGCAAAGACAAGCAAACTATAACTCTTCCCCATCAGACGATTATAAAAGGCGACACAAAGGTCAGATGTATCGCTGCAGCCTCTATTCTGGCAAAAGTGGTGCGTGACAAGCTTATGTACCATTATGCTCGCAAATACACGAAATATGGCTTTGAGAAGCACGTTGGTTACGGCACATTTTTGCATAGATCGAATATTATCAAGCATGGCTATTGCGAAATTCACCGAAAAAGCTATATTCTCTCTATATGAAGATCGTTATTGCTGGCAATTACGGCGTGGGGAATCTCGGTGATGAAATGATTTTGAAAGGATTACTGCAGACGTTGAGAAATGCGGTGCCTTTTGCAGAATTGACTGTACTAAGCGGAAATCCGGAAGAAACTGCGCGTCGACATTATGTGAAAACTGCCGAGAAATTTCCTGCTGGATTTCGCAGTTTGGTGAAAATGTTTTTGGGAATGAGAAAAGGGCCGTCAGAAATAGTGAAAGAATGTGACTATTTTATTTTGGGAGGAGGTGGACTTTTTGGTGGATTAAAAAAACGCGCCAATATCATTTGGGGGATACAGGCAATGATGGCTTATTTCTACAATAAGCCAGTGATTATGTATGGCCAAAGTATTGGACCTTTGAAAGGTTGGTTTGTAAAAAAGATTGTTAAAAATTTATTCAAAAAAGCAAAAACCATAATTCTGCGTGATCAAAAATCAAAAGATAGACTTTCAAATATCGGAATTTCTAAAGAAAAAATTAATGTGTTTCCAGATTTAGCTTTCGGATTCAAAAATGAAAACACGGCTTCAAATAAGCAAAAGAAGCTGGTTGTTGCTTTGCGAGAAATGAAAGGCATCACTCCAAAATTCAAAGAATCAATCGCCGGATTTCTAAACTGGTTGATCAATGAAAATAAATGGCAGGTTACTTTTATTACTTTCCAAACAGGAATTGGTTCAGACGATCCGCTCCATGAAGAAATTCGCGCGATGATTGTGGACAAGCCATATGTAGAAATAATCAGTGAACATAATATCGATCACATTTTGCAAAATTTTGCTGAAGCGGAGATGGTTTTGGGCATGAGATTGCATGCCATTGTTTCGGCAATCAAAACAAAAACCCCTTTCATTGCGATCAATTACGCGCCAAAAGTAAAGGATTTCTTGGCTTCTAGTAGCCTAGATTCACACATGCTCAATGTTAAAGAAATTAATGCCGCTCGTCTCCGCGAACAATTTGATCTCATCCAATCTGAAAAAGAAAACATTACCTCAAACCTCTTAAGTTTTAACGAAAACGCCTCTCAAGAACACAAGAAGATGGAAGAGTATTTGAAAACTATTTTCCGTAATGCTTAATCAGGCGACTATTGAATTCGTCTAGCGTATAGCGATGGTTTTGAGTGCCTTTCACTTCAATCGCAAAAGAAGAAGTGGTGCATCCCATTTCGCAAGCGCGCTTGATCGAGAAGCCATTGGTAATACCGTGCATGAATCCTGATCTGAAAGAATCTCCACAACCAGTACTATCGACCACCTTAATATTTGTAATGGCGGGGATTTTATGAACATGACCACCTTCATGGCATTCACAGCCATCAGCCCCCAAAGTTCTAATCACAAAACGCATTTTCAGAGCTAAATCAGCAATATTAAGTCCTGTCTTTTCTTCGATCATCACTGCCTCATATTCATTAAAAATCATCCCATCCGCACTCTCAACGATTTTTGACATTTGCTCTTTGCTTAGCGCTGGAATCGCTTGTCCCGGATCAAAAATAAAAGGAATCTTCAGACTTTTGAAATGCATTGCCCAGTACGCCATTCTCAAAGGCAATTCCGGTGAAACAATTGCGTACCACATTCCAGAATAATCATTCTGATGCAGATCGACTCCCTTTTTTATATTGTTAATCGCTCCAGGATAAAAAATGGCGATCTGGCCCTGATTCTTGTCCGTCAAAATATATGCCGCCGCAGTAACGTTTTCCTTATCTATATCAACTAAATCGGTATTGATATGATTGTCATTCAGCTGTCTTTGATACTTGGTGAAATCTGATCCAGCAACTCCCACCACGGAAGGTTTATCTCCTAGTAGGGCCAATCCATAAGCAATATTTGGCGCACATCCTCCAAAATAAAAATCTTCCGTCTTTGCCAAAAAAGAAACGCTCAAATGGGTCAGATCTTTTTCTGTCAGAATAGAATCCTTGAATGCTCCATCAAAAGTCATCAAGTGATCGTAGGCGATAGAACCCGCTACCAGAATATTACCCATATTAAATTAAATTTAGTTTATCGTCGATTTTGGCTAAGCGACTGCCTTTTATCAAGTGCGCGGCCTCAAGTAAACTATCAAAAGATTCTCCACAATCTCCCCAAAAACCTTTCAAAACATCGTATTTCAAAGTGCCTTCTTTTAAGTATCTGTTATTCACATCTGTAATTTCCAATTCATTTCTTTGAGAAGGAGAAAGGCTTTGAATGATCTCAAAAACATGATGATCGTACATATAACATCCCACCACCGCCAAATCAGACTTTGGTTCCTTTGGTTTCTCGACTATCTGTAAAATTTTATCATCAGCGACCTCGGCAACACCATAAGACTCTGGATTTTTTACTGACTTCAAAAATATTCGCGCCCCACTTTCTTGATTCTTGTATTCTTCTACTGCTTCCGAGATATTATCTTCAAAAATGTTATCTCCAAGAATTACCACAGCTTTCCCTCCATCCACAAAAGCTTCAGCCAAATTAAGTGCTTGAGCAATACCACCAGCCTCTTCCTGCACTTCGTATGCCAAATGCATACCAAACTTTGCGCCAGACCCCAATAATTCCAAAAAATTCCCACAATGACCTCTGCCGGACACAATCAAGACATCGGTAATACCGGCTTCCTTTAGCGAAAATAGGGGATAGTAAATCATCGGTTTGTTGTAAACCGGAAGTAAATGCTTATTGGTGATTTTTGTCAGCGGATGAAGTCTAGAACCTGTTCCTCCCGCTAAAATTATTCCTTTCATACGAAAGAGATGATAACAATTATTACTTAAGATTTCAAATCGAGATAGTGCTTGAGCGCATCTTTCCATGATCTCAGATGTTTCATCTTTGTATTGAGCAGAATGGAATAATGCGGTCTTTTTGCTGGTCGAGGAAATTTATCGGAAGTCACTTTGTTTACTTTAATATCTTTGTTTGAGAATCTGAAAATTTTCTTGGCAAATTCATTCCAACTGCAGAAATTTGAATTTGTCAGATGATAAATTCCAAAAGAAAGTTGTCGCTCATGAACATTTCCATCTTCTTCCAACCAATGTTCGTGTTGCTCGAAATTTGGATTCAAATATGGTTCGATAAAATATTTTATGACGGCTTTTGCTAGATCAAATGTATACGTTGGACTGCCAACCTGATCATCCACAACGTCCAATTCTGGCTTTGTTTCAGCCAATGTAAGCATTGTGTCTACGAAGTTTTTTCCATTTGGACCAAAGAGCCAAGATGTTCTAGCGATATAAAATCTATCTGTGTTTTTTTGAATTAATTCTTCTCCAATCAGTTTCGATTCTCCATATTTATTCAACGGAGCAAAAGAATTTTCATTCTCTTTATATCCTTCTTTTTTCTGCCCATCAAAAATATAATCCGTACTGAAATGAATCAGGATAGAATTATGAATCTTTGAAAGTCGCGCAATTTCACCAGCAGCATACCCATTTACTTTGAAAGCAAGTTCCTCATTCTTTTCACAATCATCAACTGCCGTATATGCCGCGCAATTGATCACAAACTGTGGACTGACTTGTTCAAAAACCTTTTTCAAGGCTTCTGGATCAGTAATGTCGAGCGTGTCATAATCAAAACCAAAGACCGTCAGATCCTTTTCGCCTACAAGCAGTTTCAAAAAAGTCGAACCAAGCATTCCGGATTTCCCCAGGAGCAAAATATTCATTTATTTATTGATGAATTCTTTAATTTTTTTCTCAATACCTGTGAGACTTTCGAGTTTGAAATCTTTTTCTGTCCTCGCTTTCCACTCAACGCTTTCTTTCTCCAAAGTACGGTTGCTGATAACTAAGCGCAGAGGAATGCCAATAAGGTCGGCATCTTTTAGCTTTACCCCAGGACTGTCTTTTCGATCGTCGTACAAAACTTCAATCCCAGCCTTCTCTAAATCCTTATATAATTTATCAGCTTGTGCCAAAACTTTCTCGTCACTGCCGATAGAAGCTAAATATACTTGAAATGGAGCCACGTTCATTGGCCAGATAATGCCATTTGCATCATTCATAGCCTCGACGATGGTTCCAATCAAACGAGTCGTG
>CAINDQ010000152.1 GCA_903847465.1 uncultured Candidatus Peregrinibacteria bacterium | reverse complement strand
GTTACGGTAGCGGTACTTGAACCGATTTTTTTACTGATATCTCTGTAAGGAATATTTTCATTTGCCATCTTTACCACAGCTAAACGCTCGGTCATCGCTGTAAGCTCGGAAATGGTACACAGATCACGAAAAAACTGCTTACATTCTTTGACGTTTTTAAGCTTTAGAATAGCTTCGTAGAGAAGCTCGAGGTCTTTATTTGATAGTTTCACTTGCTTCATTGTTTTAATACGTTAAAACACGGCAATTATATCCAAACCGTAAATATTGTCAAGCCCCGTTCTCAAAATGATTGTTTTTTTCAACCTTTCCTGTCAAAATTGTTTCTGCTCTTTAACCCATTCTTTATGAAAAAGTTTTCTTTACTTCTTATTGCAATAATCCTTATCACTATGCCATTTATCACTGGTTGCAGAACAAAGCAACAGACCGCCGCTCCGTCAGGTCAAACCGCTTCAAACGAGAAGATTACGACAGCTATTCTTCATACGACCGCTGGAGACATCTCGATTGAATTGGACACAAAGAACATGCCAAAAACTACTGACAATTTTATTACGCTTTCTGAAAAAGATTTCTACAACGACACTATTTTCCATCGTGCTATAAAAGGGTTCATGATTCAGGGTGGTGATCCAAAAGGCGATGGCACAGGCGGTCCTGGTTACAAGTTTGCTGATGAGCCGTTCCAAGGAGAATATACTCGGGGGACTGTGGCGATGGCCAATTCAGGTCCAAACACCAATGGGAGCCAGTTTTTTATCATGCACAAGGACTATCCATTGCCACCTCTATACGTGATTTTCGGGCACGTTACAGCTGGATTGGACGCTGTGGATGCAATAGCTACGGCAAAAGTTACCGCAAACGACGGAGGTGAACAATCAAAGCCAGTAAAACCAGTGAAGATAAATTCAGTAGATATTGAAGTGAAATAGAAATGCTGAAAAATTTAATCGTAGATCTCCAGAAATTAAAAAATCCGAAACAAGCTCAAAACCTTTCGTGGTTTTTTAAAACTGGAAAAGGGCAGTATGGAGAAGGTGATGTTTTTTTAGGAATAAAAGTTCCTGAGCAAAGAAAATTAGTTAACAAATATTATAAAGAAATAACGTTTCCCGAAGTCCAGAAACTGCTAAATGACAAAATTCATGAGTATAGATTGGTCGGTCTTTTGATCTTAGTTGCGCAGTACGAAAAAGCTGATCCAAAAGCCAAAGAAGCCATTCTTAAATTCTATCTACGCAACACTAAAAACATCAACAATTGGGACTTGGTGGATCTTTCTGCTTACAAGATTGTAGGGAATTACCTATTAGATAAAGATAGAAAAATTTTATACACGTTGGCGAAATCGAAAAATCTTTGGGAAAAGAGAATAGGAATTATATCAACTTTTGCGTTTATTAGAGTCAATCAATTTCAAGACACCTTAAAGATTGCCGAAATTTTATTGCCCGACAAGCATGATCTCATTCATAAAGCTGTAGGCTGGATGCTTCGCGAAGTTGGCAAAAGAGATCAAAAAACAGAAGAGGAGTTTTTGGACGAATATGGTACACAGATGCCAAGAACGATGCTTCGATATGCTATCGAAAAATTTGAGGAATCCCTCCGTCAAAGTTATCTGAAAAAATAACAAAAGAAACGTTCGGAAGGATACGTACCAAAACACGTGAATACAATTTAACCCTAATCAATATGACATTCACACTTCCAAAGCTAAATTATGCGTATGACGCTTTAGAGCCTTTTATCGATGCAAAAACGATGGAGGTTCATCACAGCAAACACCATCAAACTTACACGGACAATTTTAATGCCGTGATAGCAAAATATCCTGATTTAGCCGACAAATCGGCCGAGGATATTCTAAAAAATCTCAACTCTCTAAAGGTGGACGAGAAAGATAGAAACGTTATAAAAAATCAAGGTGGCGGATATTTAAACCACAAATTTTTCTGGGAAATTATGGCGCCGAAAAAAGAATTAGATAAAGCGCTCATCAAGGAAATTGAAAAAGATTTCGGCTCTCTTCAGGTTTTCAAAATGATGTTTAGTGAACTCGCCGTAAAGCAATTTGGGAGTGGCTGGGCTTGGCTTGTCAGGGATGAAAAGGGGATTCTAAAGGCTTATTCTCTGCCAAATCAGGATTCGCCTCTCACTCTCGGACATACTCCAATTTTCTGCGTTGATGTTTGGGAACATGCCTACTATTTGAAATATCAAAATCGTCGTGCCGAGTATATCGACAACTGGTGGAATGTTTTAAAGATGATATAGACTAGTGAGTTTTGCCAGCAAGAGCCGTGCCGTATTCGTATAAGGATTTTCCTTGTCCAGGAACTTTGAAATCCATGGCCATTTGTTTTGCTTTAGCAGAAGTCAGCATCGCCATAACATTCGGGAGTGCTGCCCTTAATTCAAAATGCATAGCGTCAGTCGTTCCTTCTTTCCCTTTAGCAAAATACATTCCCCACTTAAATCCCATTTTTTGTAATTCATCAGCTAGGGCGACTGGAACAGTCCATGTTGTTTTTTCAGGAGTTTTTCTACTGTTGT
>CAINDQ010000151.1 GCA_903847465.1 uncultured Candidatus Peregrinibacteria bacterium | reverse complement strand
TTGTTTCCATTGAGCCTTGTCTTGAGGCTTTTGCGCCGTTCAAGATGGCTTTGTCTTTTTCGGCAACATTGGTTAGAGCGATTTCTGAATTACTAACTTTGTTCAAAAAGCGCAGCATCAATTTTGCCGGAAGAGTATCCTTTTCCTCTCGGATAAAGAATACGCAAAGCTCTCTTTGCTGGTCATTTGTAAGGTGAGCAATACGCTCAAGATACTTCTGCTTTTCTTCTTCCGGAAGAGCAGTAAAATAGTTGGATTCCTCGAGGACTGTTCTTAAATAAGAATCAGTTACGACGTTTAAATCTGCCATAGTTTTGTTGTTTATTTTTATTTATTCTCATTATTTTAGCATTTTTTGGAAGTTTTCGCAACTGCTTTGTCGGGGAGATGCCGAAGGCGGGAGGCGGGAAAATCGAGAATCGGAAAACATGAAGCCGAGAGGGTCAAGGAATATGGAACCAGGAAGCCGATAGTCTCTGGGTGAAAATGGTAAAATTCTCAAAAATTCAAAAATTCAAAAAGTAAAAAAATCGGAAAATTTTACTTTTTTACTAATTGCAAAATGAGAGGGCCTAGGGAGAGAGGTTTTGCTCGATAAAAAAGATTTTGCCTGAAGAGACTACCGTCTCTACTTCCTAATAAACTTGTAAAAGCGGTAAACTAAATAGAGCAGTTTTTGGAAAGGATATTCTTTGGCGGGGAGATATGACATTTCGATTCCACCAAATTTTCTTTTGAATTCGGTGACACCGGCCCAAGGGTGATTTTTGTCGTCTGTAGGCGCGATTCCCATGAAATCATAAAATTTAAAACCTTGAGATTTTGCCTCTCGAGCAACCTGCCATTGCAATAAATATGGTGCCATCACATTTCTAAACTGATCACTGGATGCTCCATAATAATAGGTAGCGATATCCTTATGATAAGTGGCGATCAATCCGGCAATGATGTGTCCTTGATATTCGGCGAGGTGGAGTTTTGTTTGCGGGAATAGAGTTCTGATCATGTCTGTGTAGACGTTTTTACGATGGCCGTAAAATTTATCGCGCATCGTGGTTTCATGAAGAATTTTGTGATATTCGGTTATGTCTTTGGCGAATTGTTTGGAATCTTTTGGATCGGATTCGCGAATAGTGACGCCGTGTTTTTCGGCCAGACGAATATTGTAGCGACCTTTTGGTTTCATCTGAGCAAGAATTTCAGTTTCGGATTTCGTGAGATCGAGCATCAAGGTGTCTTCTGGCTGGAAGCCGAGATGGCTCGTGTAGAAGCCATTTAAACGAGGCCACTTTTGGTAATCTTTTTCTGCGAGTGGGGGATCAATTCTGACAAAAACGGAATTTTCAGTCTTGGCAATTTTCTTAATTCTTTCCAAAATTATTTTCATTTTTTCAGAAAAATCTTTGGCGTTGTAATCAAGAAGCGGACCGCGAGCGCAGTAAAGCCATGACGCTTTATTTGCCATGCCGTGATAAATCAGCATCGTTCCTCCAATGATTTTTTCTTTGTCCATGAGCGCCAGAATCCAATACTTGCCTCGAGTCGGAATTTTGGCTTGGAAATGCCCCCAGCGCGAGGTCTGCTGAAGAGTGCCGAGTTCGTGAGATTCCACAAATTCGTCCCAAATTTTCTCCTGCGATTTATTTAAAATTTCCACTTTCATCGAAGAAGATAGTACCTGAAAAAGAGGTTTATCTCAAGCTTGGAACAATTCCTAAAACTTCGCAAATTGCATCGAATCTTTTGAAAATTATTTGGTGTTTTTCGTCATGATCT
The DNA here is from genome assembly GCA_903847465.1 of uncultured Candidatus Peregrinibacteria bacterium. GTDB lineage: Bacteria > Patescibacteriota > Gracilibacteria > UBA1369 > LOWO2-01-FULL-3 > CAINDQ01. The sequence goes on along the minus strand of CAINDQ010000151.1, from coordinate 3,420 downwards.
TCTGCAAGTGCAGACAAGTCACTCACATCTCTCTCTAAATTGCTTAAATAACGTCCCAAGCGTGGAAATGATCTCACCGCTTCTTGAGTTTCAATAACTGCCACTTCCGCTGTCCTTCTGCGAACAGCATAAGCTTCTGTCATCATTTCTCTAATAGCGAAGGCCGAATCTGCGTGATGAAACTGGACAGGACTGACAGGCAAAACACCTTCTTCTCGCACGCTTGCTGGCAGTCTAAATTCTGCGCAGAATTCATTCCATCTCTGAACCATTGTTTCCTTACCGCCGTCATCGTCTGGTTCGAGGGCTTCTTCCGCATCATTCAATTCCAAAAACCATACGGCCATATCAACAGCTCTGATAATTTCTTCCGCTCTTTTGGGAGATAATGGAAATTTTTTTGAAGCCTGTATTTGCAATATATCAGGGGTTCCGTCTTCCGCGGAATCTCTGTCTGGTGCTTCAGCCATGGTCGATTTAGTTCATTTTTTGTCTGATGAATGCCGGAATGTCGAGTTCGTTTTCGGTCTGCTTGATTGGCATTGTGTCAGATTGAGCTCTCTTTGCTCCGAATATTGATGGACGAATGATTGAGTTGTCTTTCTGTTTGTAATCAAATCCTGTAGCAATAACCGTGATCTTGATTTCGCCTGTATATGAATCGTTGATTACAGCACCAAAGATAATATTTGCTTCTGGATCGGCAGCTTCAGTAATAATTCTAGAAGCTTCATCAACTTCGAACATACCCAAATCGTTTCCACCAGTAATATTGAACAAAATTCCTTTTGCACCATCGATAGACATTTCAAGTAGTGGACTTTCGATAGCAGCTTTTGCGGCTTCACTTGCTCTGTTTTCGCCTGTGCCGTAACCGATACCCATCAGAGCTGAACCGGAATTTTCCATAACAGCTTTGACGTCGGCAAAGTCGGCATTTACCAATCCATGAACCGTGATAATGTCAGCGATACCTTGCACACCTTGTCTCAAAACGTCATCTACTACGGCAAAGGCGTCGTTCATTGGGGTTTTCTTGTCGATGATTGCGAGGATTTTGTCGTTTGGAATTGTGATCAAAGCGTCTACTTTATTTCTCAAATTCTCAAAACCTTCATCGGCATGACTAGATCTTCTTTTTCCTTCAAATGTAAATGGTTTTGTAACAACCGCAACAGTCAAAATTCCAAGTTCTTTTGCAACATTTGCAATAACTGGAGCTCCACCTGTTCCTGTTCCTCCACCAAGTCCACAAGTAATAAAAATCATATCGCTACCTTCGATTGCTTCTCTGATCTCATCAACACTTTCTTCAGCGGCTTGACGACCGATATCTGGATTTGCGCCAGCACCTAGACCACGAGTTGTGGCCTTGCCAATATTGATCTTTGTAGGAGCTTCTGAATGATAAAGTGCCTGTGCGTCTGTATTGATAGCAATGAAATCAATTCCTTTTACTCCGGACTTGATCATTCTGTTTACAGCGTTACAACCACCACCACCGATTCCAAGAACTTTTATATTCGCAACTGGAGTAATCTCAGGCATGATTTCCTGAGTCTTCAATCTGCTCGCCACTTTTGGGCGAAAAGATGTTGCTTCCTTGTTGGAAGAGAATAAATTTTTCAAATCTTGGGTGTTATCATCATGTAAGGCCATGGGGGTATTTGTTAGAGAGTTAAGAATATCGGTTAATTTCAATCGAAATTAAGCCAATGATTATATAAATTTTTGATTGCCCTTTAAATCTTTTACAAAGGTGGCCATTATTACCCATGACTTGACAACGTGTCAAGCTAACCCCGAATTTAACAGTTGCGCTACGGGAACAAATGTTTTAACCAGTTTTTCATTCCGCTAAGCCCTTTCTTTAGACTGGCACCTTTAAAGCCACCGTGATGCCTGCCTTCATATCGTGATCCCCAGATAAGTAAGCCAATTGCGGTCGCGTAGGCAGGATCATCGATCTTGTCTACTACACCGTCATAATTCTGTGGAAAGCCTATCTGAGCGGGTAAATTTAAGGTTTCGCGGGCTAGGTCGATTGCCCCAGGAATCTTTGATGCTGCGCCTGTGAGAATAACGCCGGCAGGGAGCATTCCGTCTCTGTGAATCTTTGCCAATTCGTCTTTTACTAAAATGAAAATTTCGTGATATCTAGCTTCGATAATTTCCACTAATTTTTTCTTGGAAATAACGTGAGTGTCGATTTTGCTGATCAAAGAAAGGTCGATAGTTTCGCGTTCACTAACGTCTTCTGGAATCACGCTACCATATTCTATTTTGATCTTTTCGGCGGTATCAATGGAAGTTCTCATTCCAATAGCGACATCATTGGTAACATTTTCGCCACCAACCGGAATAACGGCTGTATATAAAGTCGCGCCATCTTCAAAAACGCTAATCGCTGTGCCACCACAACCCACGTCTACAACCACAACGCCAAGCTCTTTCTGACGCTTACTCAAAACTGATTCTGCGGGCGCAAGACAACTTGGGATGACATCGTCGATGTCGACGCCAGATTGCAAAACGCACTTCTCAATATTTTTTATAACAGGCTCGAAACCGGTGATGATATGAGTTTCTACTTCCAGTCTAATGCCAGTCATTCCGACTGGATATTTGATGCCTTTTTGTTCATCAACGGTGAAAGTTTTTGGGATAATTCTGAGGATTCTGCGATTGCTTGGAATCGTAACCGCCTGAGCGGCTTCAAGTACGCGATCGACGTCATCTTCCGAGATTTCATTCTCGGCTTGAGAGACGGCGATAACTCCTTTGGAATTGATGGATTCAATATTATTTCCACCAATACCCAAAAAGACATGATTGATTGGCTCGCCGGCCATTCTCTCTGCATCTTCCAGAGAAGCGGAAATACTATTAATAGTTTCTTCGACATCAATGACTGCTCCTTTGCGTAGACCGGTAGATGGAGCGATACCAACTCCGATAATATTTGGGACAGAAGCGTGGGCATCTTGGACGCCAACTACTGTTCTGATTTTTGAACTCCCAATATCAAGACTTGCGATAATTCTAGATTTTGCCATGGTTTGAAAAAATTAAGCCCTTTTACCGTTTTGGATATTACTGGAAAAGCAAAATTCTGACAATTGCATTTTGATTGACGTGAGCGGTTTTGGGAGGGGGTGTATAAAGTTTTTATTCGGTCGGGGAGGGCGGAGGGATGCGGGGATTTTAGAACAGGCTGGCTTGTGAATTTTGCTCTTTTTGGCGAGCTCCATTGTAGTGATTATCGACGCGGCCGAGTTTACTTAGGAGGCTTTTGAATTCTAATTCTTGGAAATAGTTTGTGACCTTTTCTTGATCGTAAGTGTGGGTTTTGCAGTCTTCCAAATTTAATTTCATTGGAACATCCAGAATAATTGTCGCCATTCTTTTACTAAAAAAAGC
>CAINDQ010000150.1 GCA_903847465.1 uncultured Candidatus Peregrinibacteria bacterium | reverse complement strand
ATTGTATCGGATGTACACTCTGCACGCAGATTGCGCCGAATACTTTTGAGATGAAAGATGATGGAAAATCTTATATCTCAAATCCAAATGGTGACAGCGAAGATCGGATAAAACAGGCGGCCGAAAGTTGTCCTGTGGATGCAGTGAAATTCGAATAGGTTTTCTCAAAACATTTTTAAATTTGCAAAAACTCCTTTTGATAAAAAAGGTTTCTTTTGTGAATCTAAAAAGGGAAGGAATAGGCACTACATTAGAAAGGGTTGTAGCAAGGTCGGCAGATGAAGTGCCTATTCCTCCCGGGGGGGTGAAATGGCGGCTTGTCATGCCGACCTTGCTACGTAAGGACGTCGCTAGAAGGGTGTCCATTGCGGACTGGGAAGGAGGTTCTGGGGACTGACGCGTCACTCGTCGTCGGGGAACTTCCGGAAGTTGTATCCGAAGGCGACACCGACCATGACGCTCGGGGTAGCGAAGGGCGAGTACCCGTCCCAGAAGGGGATGTGCACGGGGGTTCCGGCCCAGAGTTTGATGCGCCCGGAGTGGACCTGGCCCTTCTTGCCGGGCAGATCGATCCATCCGCCGATCCGGACCATCGACATGTAGCGCCATTCCTGGTCGTTGATGAGTGGTCCGAGGGCCCATCCCTCGAGACCGAACATGCCTCCGCCGTGGTCGTTTCCAACCTCGAAGAAGGCGGCCATCGGGATCATTATCTGGAAGGCTCCGTCGCGTGGGGCGCTCGTGGGGCAGTAGCCGCTTGCGTCATAGACGCCCCAACCGCCAACACCCAGTTCAAATGCGAACCCCACCCGAGTCCCCTTCTTGTCAACGGGGAACAGGAGCCCGTAGTGACCCCGGACCTGAACCGAGTAGATACCATGCCTACCCAGTCCCGATGCGAAGTTCACGTCCAGACCGAAGTCGTGGACGGGGCCCTTCGAACCGTTGACGATGATGTCGCCGTCGACCTGGAGATCGCCGGCAACCTTGAGCCGCGCGACGTTCTGCTGCGTGACGTTCATGTCCTTGATGTTCGCGCCCTCCACGTTCAGGTAGGGCGTGATGATCTGGCCGGCCCGGATCTTGTCTGTCCGGATCCTTCCGACCGTCATCTCCCGGACCTTCGTGTCGCGGGGCGGGGCGGCGACGACTTCGATCTCGCAGTTCTTGTTGCATCGGTCCCCGTTGACCAGGTTGCCGTCGTCACACTCCTCGCGACCTTCGCGAATGAAGTTGCCGCACACCTGGGTCACTTCCGCAGCGGTCAGCTTGGCCGACCTCTTCCTCGGGTCTGCCTGCGCCGTCGTCGTGACGGTGCAGAGGGCGGTCAGCATGCAGCCGGCCACCAACACGTTGATCAAGTTGATCTTCATCGGGCACCTCCCTTGGTGGCGGTCGAGCATGACCGCGCTGGCCAATTCTTGACTTCGACGCAGCACTTGGAGCTGCAGCCGTCGTCGTCCTCCGTGTTCCCGTCGTCGCATTCCTCATTGCACCTGACGTCGGGGAAGTTGTCCCCACAGGTGCACACAGGCGCTTCGATGACGAAAACGGGATCGATGTCCGGAGAGTCCACCGTGTCAGCATTCGAGACGTCGTTGTCGGCGACGTTGCTGTCCACGGTTTCTTCCGGCATGCCGACGTCCTGCACCGCGTCGTTGACGTCCACCGTTTCCGGTGACGCATCCACGACCTCGGGGCTGATCTCGACATTCTGGTTGGGGACATCGCTGTCCACGTTGTTGTCGATGACGTCCACGTCCGCAGTGTTACCCGCGTCCGTGTCGATCACGACTGCTTCGGCATCGGCTTTGCCTTTGTCCATGTTCCGGACCATTCGTCCGCTCGCGGGGCTGCCAAGCCCTGCAAGGATGACGACCACAGGGATCGCCATCAGCATTGCACACATGGGTCGGTTGTTCTTTCGCACCAGTCTACCTCCCGCTTAAAGCCTTCATGGTTTCACACTGGGTCACTTGACCACGTATCATTTTCTGCCGAGACGATTTCATCGTCGGGCGGCAGTTACAAATGGGTTGCGCGGTACAGCGACAGAGAATTCTTGTTTGGATTTTTACCTCCTTTTTGCTATTTCCTCTGTCATTCCCGCGAGACTAAAAACCTTTCCTTTTTCAAAAAAGATTTCCAATTTCGCAGGAACGACATTTATATGTAGTGCCTATTTTTCAAAGTTCACTGACTAATGTGGGTGATGCCTAACGCATCAAATATTGATCGTCATGCATACTTCCCCCTTGTAAATAGTCAGGGGTAATATTTTAGGCACATTTAGGCCTTTTGTCAATCAATCTTTTGTTTATGAATAGCCAAAAACTCGAGTATAATAGGTGCACAAATTTCAATAAAATATTTACTTTAAATTTATGTACGACTTTATAATTATTGGAGGTGGTGTTAGTGGGCTTTCTTCTGCGATGTATGCAACTCGCTTGGGACTAAACACTTTGGCAATCACAGAAATGCCTGGAGGACTTATCACTACTACTCACTTGGTTGAAAACTGGCCAGGAATAAAATCAATTTCGGGTCCAGATCTTGCCATTTCTTTGTATGAACATGCTTTGGCTAGTGGAACAGAAATCAAAAATGAAACTGTAAAATCTGTTTCCAAAAAAGATAAAACATTTGTAGTAAAAACTTCTTCTGGAGAATATGAATCAAAGGCAATTTTGTTTGCCACTGGCACAAAACACAAAAATTTAGGAGCGCCTGGAGAGAAAGAATTTGAGAATAAAGGAGTATCATATTGTGCACTTTGTGATGGAGGATTTTATAAAAATAAAATTGTTAGCATCGTCGGAGGCGGAGATAGTGCTGCTAAGGAAGCTTTGTTTTTGAGTGAACATGCGAGCAAAGTCTACATAATCGTACGCAAAGATCTGCTCAGAGCTGAGCCAATAAATGCCGAGCGAATCAAAAACACTCCGAAGATTGAAATTCTATATAAAACAGAAATCGAAGAAATTCTTGGTACAACAAAAGTGGAAAAAATCCGAATCAAAAATGGTGAAGGAAAATTTTCCGGACAAGAAATTCCAATGGATGGGGTGTTCTTGGCGATCGGGCATATTGCTCAAACAAGCTTGGCAGGAGATCTCGGAGTTGAATTAAATGAAAAAGGTGAAATCAAAATAAATCGCCGAGCAGAAACAAATATACCAGGTGTTTTTGCAGCTGGAGATTGTGCCGACACAGAATTCAAACAAGCAATAACAGGATCTGCAGAAGGAGTTACTGCCGCATATTACGCATATCATTATTGCAATAGCGGAGCGGCGTTTTAATTGGCTGTAAGCCTTTGAGCCTTACTTTCTATTCTCCAAAAACTTCACCAAAAGACGTAGCATACTTGCTGTCGCGCCTTTTGTTTCAAATTCCTGAGGAATATCTTCACAGAAAGCAGTACCACCAATATCAAGGTGACACCATTTGTTTTTCTTCACGAATCTTTCAATGAAAGCGGCGCCTTTTTGGGAACCGGCCCAACTAGCTGTACCAACATCGCCATTGGTCATATCGGCAATTTTGCTATCCAATTTTTTTCTAAAATCTCGGTGCATCGGGAGTGGCCAAACCAAATCATCCACCTGTCTGCCGGCAACATAAAGTTCATTTCTCAATTTCAAATCATTCCCAACAACGCCAGCATAACGATCCGCCAAAGCTACTTTTACCGCACCAGTAAGAGTTGCGACTGTGATGATGCAATCTGGATTAAGTTCTGTTGCATAAGTCACTCCATCAGCAAGAATCATTCTACCTTCCGCATCTGTATTCGTAACCTCCACAGTCTGTCCGGAATACATCGTGATAATATCCGAAGGTCTGTAGGCTTTTTCATTGATCATGTTTTCAGCAATTGGAATCACTCCCACAACATTTCTCTTGATACCAAACTTTTTCAGAAGTTTAAAAATACCCAGTACTACAGCGGCTCCAGCCATGTCTTGATGCATTGTTTCGATGTGGTTCCGTGGCTTGATATTGTATCCACCGGAATCGAACATAATTCCTTTGCCAACCAAAACAACTGGTTTTTCTTTTTTATCCTTTGCTCCGTCATATTCCAAAACTACACACTTTGCTTCTTTTGGAGAGCCGGCATTTACTGCCAAAAGTCCGCCCCAACCCATTTCCATCAATTCTTTATCTCCAAAAACAGCAATTTTATAATCTTGCTCTTTAGCGATTTTTCTGGCTTCAGTAGCCAAATATTCGGTATTAACAATGTTTGATGGACCATTTACAAGGTCACGAACAAAATGCACTGAATCAGAAATCAAATCCCCTTTTTTTAAATCTTTTTCAAAATCTTTTGGCTCCTTGCCCAAAATAATTTCCAGTTTTTCTAATTCGTAAACTGGACATTTTTTCGTCCCACATGTTTTGTATTTATCAATTCCGAATTGAGACATTCTGATTCCTTCCACAAATTGTTCGGCATATTGAGCGATGATTTGGGGCATGTAGACGGACACTTCAGTCACTTTGTTTTGTTTCAAATATTTGCCGATATTCCCCGCCACTCGACGCGCGATCTTTGAATTGAAATTTTCTTTTTTGCCAAAACCTACAAGAGCAACTCTTGGTGGAAAATTTTTGTCATCCAAATATGTCTCAACAATTTCCCCTTTTTTGCCAACAAAATCTTTTGATTTAACGCGTTTCTCAAAAAAAGCTTTGACGATCTCTGGATAATCAGCTGGAAATTTCGTGATCTCTTCGCGGAAAATCGGCAATATCAAAAACCCGCCATTTCCTTTTACTTTCTTGTTAATCTTGATATTTATCATCTTGAAATATGTAAAAAAATTGTATGGCCATCATAACAAATTTCCATCTATAATGAAAACTTTTTCTATTTCTGCAAAAATTTCTCTGCCAAGGTCAAAACTTTTCTGGCATTTTCGAAAGTAACCTTCTTTAACGCTTCCTCATAAGGAAGCCACACGGAGCCTTTGTGTTAGAAAGATATTTTGATGTCTTTTGTTGAGGTTTTCCCGTGGAAAAAAACTACCTGTTTATTGGAAGGCT
>CAINDQ010000149.1 GCA_903847465.1 uncultured Candidatus Peregrinibacteria bacterium | reverse complement strand
GATCGACGGGATTGAGTATAAAATAACAGGAGTATGGCCTACTATTTTTAATTTTGGCAATTTGGCCATTGATACCATGGGAACGAATATGTCTTTGCTCTTAAAGGATGCTGCCAATCCTAAGAAACTTGAGAAAATCATCATGGGGTATCAAGAAAAACATATTTCAGTTAAAAGTTTTAGCGATTATAATTCTTTGAAATCAATGTTGTCTTCGATGATAGCCTATCATTCTAAGCATGGACTTACGGATGATATAGTAAAATCTTCTGAACAAAAAAATAAGGCAAAGAAAAAATGAACATATATGTAATTCTGACTCTTATCTTTCTATCCGTGATATTTGTTTTGGCTTTGTATGCTTTTGCAAAAAGTGTTTTTGCAAAGAAGTTGAATGCGTCTGACATGGGTTATGTTAAGGGACATTGGGCCGACGTGATGAATAATGTTGAGGATGAGCCGTTAAAAGCGATCATGGACGCTGATAAAATATTGGATTATGTTTTGACTCGTCATGGATTTCATGGCTCATTAGGGGAGAAATTGAAATCAGCTGCTCACAAATTCTCAGATTTAAATGGGGTTTGGAATGCTCATAAATTACGGAATAAACTTGCTCATGAATTGGAGGAGGCGGATGAGAAAGAGGTAAAGAGAGCTCTTAAGCAATTCAGGCGAGCTTTGAAAGATTTGGGGGTAAAATTCTAATATTTTTATATGATTTTGGGAGTTGTTGGAAAAATTGCTGTGGGAAAATCGACAGTTTTGGATATTCTTAAGAAGAAGGGGTTTTATTGCATTGATGCTGATAAATTAGTGCATGAGTTATATAAAAATGGGAAGGAAGGTCAGGTTTTAGTGAAAGAATATTTCGGAGAGAAATACTTGTTGTCTAATGGTGATGTGGATAGGGAAAAATTGGCGGAATTGGTTTTTGAAAAAAAATCAAAGTTGCTTTTGTTAAATAGATTGATTCATCCGTGTGTGGCAAAGGAAGTTAAAGTGTTGATAGAGAAGGCGGAAAAAACGTATGAAAATATTGCTGTAGAGGCTGTTTATTTTGATGAAAAGTATTTGGGGGGAATTGTGGATAAAATATTGTTGATTGAAAGGGATTTTGAACTCGCTAAAGACGTTTTGATTGGAGAAAGGGGATTAGGGTTTGATGTTGCAAAGAAAATTTACGATACTGTAACATTGCCAAACAAGGTTGATTTTGTGATTAAGAACAATGGCACGCTCAAGGATTTAGAAAATGAATTGCTAAAGATCCTCTAGGTTTGTATTATTTCAACGTGTTTTAAACTTATATTTATGGAATTTGAAGCTGTAATTGGATTAGAAATTCATGCAGAAATGTCTACGAAAACGAAGATGTTTTGTCGTTGCGACAATGATTCTTTCGATAAAGAGGCAAATATAAACACTTGTCCTGTGTGTATGGGGTTTCCTGGACAATTGCCGGTTGTGAACGAAGAAGCTATAAATAAAGGCATAAAAGCGGCTTTGGCGTTGAATTGCGAAATTCAAACTTATTGCAAATTTGATCGAAAAAATTACTTTTATCCAGATTCCCCAAAGGGTTTTCAGATTTCCCAATTTGATGAACCTTTGTCAAAAGGTGGCTGGGTCGAAGTGGATGTTTTGGGTAAAAATCCTCGAAAAATTAAAGTTAGAATTACGAGACTCCATTTGGAGGACGATGCTGGGAAGCTAACGCATGTTCGCAATGGATCGCTTGTAGATTTCAATCGTAGTGGTACTCCGCTCATGGAAATAGTTTCAGAGCCGGATTTGCATACTAGTGAAGAGGCTTCTGCTTATGCTCGAGAAATACAGAAGATTGTTAGGTATGTTGGTAGTAGCGAAGCGGATATGGAAAAGGGAATGATGCGTTTTGATGCCAGTGTTTCGATCCGTCCTATTGGTGAAACTAAACTTTATCCACGTGCTGAAATCAAAAATTTAAATTCTTTTAAGTCTTTGGAAAGTGCAGTTGATTACGAAATTCAAAGACAAACAGATCTGTGGAACGAAGGAAAACCTCTAATATCTCCTACTACTGTTGGGTGGAGTGATGAAAAGCAAGAAACGTATTTTATGCGTGATAAGGAGGAAAGTGATGATTATCGATACTTTCCAGAGCCAGATATTCCACCTTTATATTTTGAGAAAAAAACTATCGATGATTTGAAAAAAGAAATTCCGGAATTGCCAAATGTGAAGAAAAAAAGATATATGGAGGAGTTTGATTTACCGGAAGATGATGCCAGGATTTTGTCGGATGATTTGAAGTTGGCGCAGTATTTTGAGGCCGTGGTGGCAAAATCTAAAGATGCCAAGAAGGCGGTTTCTTTTATTAATACCATTTTGATGAAACATTTGAGAGAGGAATTAATTTCTGTAAATGAACAAAAAGTGACAGCTGAAATGATGGTCGAGCTTATTGAATTGGTAAATGCAGGAACTATCTCTAATAATCAGGCTAAAGGGGAAGTTTTTGAAGAAATGTATATGACGGGAGCCAATCCAAAAACTATAGTTGATAAAAAAGGTCTAAAACAGGTGAGTGATACTTCTGCAATTGAAGCTGTTTGCAAGAAAGTTTTAGAGAGTAATGCTCAATCTATAGCTGATCTCAAGGCTGGAAAAGACAAAGCGTTTGGATTTTTGGTAGGACAGGTGATGAAGGAAATGAAAGGTCAGGGAAATCCGCAGATCGTAAACGAGATGTTAAGGAAAGTTTTGGCAGATTTATAAATTTTCTGATACAATTAAATAAATTTAACCTCAACTCCTATGTTTGCAACCTCAGGTGATATCCTAAATATGTCTTTGGCCATTGGTTTTATTGTTTTGGTGATTTTTGTATCTCTTCTGTGTTTTTATGGAATTTTGATTTTGAGAGATGTTTCTAAAGTTGTTGATGATGTCGAAGAAGTTACTCACAAGGTGAAAACAACTATTGTTGAACCTTTGAGGGCTGTAGATTTCTTAGTGGAAAAAGCAAAGCCTTATATCGAGATGGTTTTGGAGAAAAGAACCAAAGCTAAGAAGACTTCGAAGAAGTAATATTCTCTTTCAGGATTAAAGAGGCGAATTTTATTGTGGCGTTGTAAATCCTTTTGGCGCGGGATGGTTCTTGGAATAGGCGATAGAGCCATTCCAGGCCTGTTTTTTGCATGAATTTTGGCGCTCTTTTGCGAATTTTTGCTATGAAATCGAAGGTTCCGCCGATTCCAATAGCTAGTTTTACGTTTGGCATCTTGTGGAGATTCCTGTGAATCCACAACTCTTGTTGAGGGGCGCCATAGGCTACGAAGAGAATTTGTGCCTCGGATTTTTTTACTTTTTCTGTGATTAGGTGTTCGTCTTCAATTTTTGGTGTTCCGCTGAAAGTTCCAGTTATCTTTATTCCATGATATTTTGCTTCGAGGATTTCTTTCACCTTTTCGACTGTTCCTTCTCTAGCCCCTAGAAGGAATATTTTGAGGTTGTTGGCTTTCGCATGTTTGCAAATTTGTTCCATGAGATCAGCGCCAGTAACTCTTTCTTTCAAGACAGTGTGGATATATTTTGGATGGAAGGGGATTATCAGCAAACTTGATAGCCACTTGAGAAATTTAACCGTTTTTGAGTGAGAATTTCGAGTGATATTAAAGTATTTTGCAGCCCATAAAACGCCCATACCATCTGGAATATTCATGTCTGATTCGTTCAAAACTTTTTTGAATTCTGGATTCTTTTGCGCTTCCAATAAAAATTCTGGATTTGGAGTGGCAATGTAATGTTGAGTTTCGGATTTTGCTAAATGAATAGCTTTCTCTAGAGCTTCTTTTAGCGTTACATTGTCGAACTTAACTCCTAAAATGTGGACTAAATTTTCTGACATATCAGTACGAAATTATCGGAAACGTAATCTTCTAAAATTTTGAATCCATTATCTATTAACAACTTTTTAACCTCTTCCAAAGTGAAGGCGTAATAATATCTATTTACCCCTGAATTTCCCCAGGGAATAAATGTATCTCTTGAATCGTATTTGCCAAAAGATAACAGCCATTTCATTCTTGCTCTCCAGATATATTTTTTATATTTTGGCTGAAATAAATTCCAAACTGTCAGAATATATAGGCCTTTTTCTTTCAGAATACGGTGTGCTTCTTGTACCGCTTTTGCCCTGAGTTCTCGTGAGGGGATATGATGTAAAGAGGCTATAGCCAAGGCTTTATCAGCTGTTTTGGATTCGACAGGAAGATTTAACATATCTCCATGTATAAACTGAGATTTGGCGTGATTTTCTTTGGCAAGTTCCAAAAGATTTTTACTATTGTCGATTCCTAAGTATTTTATTTGGCGATGCTTTTCCAAAAAATTCAAAACTCTGCCATTCCCACAACCAATATCTACAATGTAATCATTATCCTTGATATGGGGGAGTATAAGAGGAAAACTCTGCCATTCCACTTTCCTTGTGCCACTAAAATCTTTGGCTATGTTGTCGTAATCTTCGACAACCTTTTGAAGTAATTTTTTTGCTGTTTTTTGTCTCATGGCGAGATTATATCCCATCTGTGTTAAAATGTTGACGCTAATTTAATTGATTATGGATTTTTCCAAAATAAATCTATTGGACAATCAAAAGCTCGCTCGCCTCATCGTCTTGCAAGCTATTGATAAGAAATTTAAAAATCGTCGAGATTTTGAGGTTTTTCGTAATTCAATTGTCAAAGAAAACAAGGGTAAAATTTTCCATAATCTTTATTTCATTAGGGCTTATAACGATTTGATAAAAGAGGCCAAGATTAAGCCAAATTCGGCTTTTCTATCCTTGATTCAAAAGCGCAGTGTGAGAACTCAAAGTGGAGTTGCCCCTGTAACGGTTTTGATGAAGCCGTATCCTTGCCCTGGAAAGTGCGTTTATTGTCCAACGGATGTCAGAATGCCAAAGAGTTATCTTCCTAGCCAGCCGGCGGCGCAAAGGGCATTCCGTCAACAATTTAACCCATATACTCAAGTCTTTGTCCGTTTGAAGGCTTTGCAAATGACTGGACATGAAATTTCCAAGGTAGAATTGCGTGTTATTGGTGGAACCTGGAGTAATTATCCGAAAAAATATCAGACTGATTTTGTGAAGGGTTGTTTGTTGGCGATGAATGAATTCCATAAACAATTGAAAAATAAGAAATATGACAAGATGCAGAATTTCGTGAAAGATCAGGCGATAACCAGTGCGTACGGAGTTGATAATATTAGTACGGTTATTATAAAACCTTTAATGAAAGGAACTGCTAGTCTTGGAAAAATTATGTTAAATAATGAAAAGGCGAAGGTTCGATGTATCGGAATTAATATTGAGACGAGGCCGGATTTTATTGATCGTGCTGAGGTAAAAAGACTTAGGGCATTTGGAGTGACGAAGGTGGAAATGGGTGTGCAAACTACTTATGATTCTGTGCATAAATTTACTTGTCGTGGACATGGAGTTGCTGAAGTAAAAAAAGCGACAAGACTTTTAAAAGATGCTGGGTTCAAAATTGGTTATCACATGATGCCTGGTTTGCCTAGTTCAACTGCCGAAATGGATAAGAAAATGGTTGCTGAATTATTTGAGAATAGTGATTATCAACCTGATTATTTGAAAATTTATCCATGCGTTGTGATGCAAAAAGCGAGACTTTCTCTGATGTATAAAAAAGGCTTGTATAAGCCGTATGATGATAAAACTTTAGAAGATGTTTTGTTTGAAGAAATGAAATCTATTCCAGAATGGTGTCGAGTTGATCGTGTGGCTAGAGATATTCCGGCTGGTGATATTGAAGGAGGTTTTAAAATTTCAAATATTAGACAGGTTTTGGATCAAAGGTTTAAAAAAGAGGGGATTTCTCAGAGGGAAATTCGTTCCAGAGAAATTAAAGCAGACCTTGCTGATCCGAAAAAAACTGTGTTGGTAGTTCGTGAATATGTAGCAAGTAAAGGCAAAGAAATGTTTTTGTCTTTCGAGGATTTGGAGAAAAATAAATTGGTGGGATTACTTCGTTTAAGATTTCCAGGAAAAACTTTTATTCCAGAACTAAAAGGGGCGGCATTGGTTAGAGAAATCCATGTTTATGGTCAGCAGGTTGCGGTGGGGGAAAAGATCAAGAGTGAAAAGCAACATCTTGGTTATGGGACAAAATTGATGCTGGAAGCCGAGAAAATGGCGAAAGCCGCTGGTTATAAAAAAATAGCCGTAATTGCGGGGATTGGCACTCGTGAATATTACAGAAAAAGGGGATATAAATTGGCGGGGACATACATGCTAAAAACGCTCTAAGGTTTTTCCAGGATAAGTGTTGGCTAAAATGGCTTTTTTGTGCTATAATTTTGTGATATTTTAAATTTTCTTGTATGGCTTTTGGACAAAATAATGGAGGGAATGGACCTGGAGGAAATTCTGGAGAAGTTTTTGATGCTGGAAAATATGAGGAGTCTAGGCAGTCTATTGATCCTGCCTTGGTTTACAAAGAAGCAAAGGAAAGAGTTTGTGATAAATATAAAGGGGCCACGAGAGAGATGTCCGATCAAATAGCTGGTACGCTCATGGGAAGGCCAATTCTCGCTTCTTTTAATGATGAACTGATTGGTTCAAACATGAAGGCTTCTTTGGAAAGCAAGCATGAAGATTTGTATGCGGCATTTATTCATGATGCAGTTGAACTTACTCTTAATAGAAACAAGGATTTTTCAGATAGTTTGATGCAAAAGGCGGCTGACGAATTACCAAGAAATGCTGAACTAAGAGGTTTGTATGAACAAGCTTATTTAATGAGGAAAGATCCTAGTAAGACACAAGAACTTGTAACTATTAACGATAGAATTGAGGCTATTTTTCAGAGTTATTCCTTGGTATTTGCCCAGAGAATTATTAAAAAATCTTTAGGGCTTCAGGCTGATGCGATAATAAAAGATAAGTTGTATCGTGCCCTGTCTGATGAACAAAGAAGTACTTACGATGCTGGTTCTCCTGACGAACAATTAGCGATTATGGATCAATCTGCAAAAGATTCCAATGATCCAGAATTGCAGAAAGAATGGGAAGAAGAAAAAGCGGCTTTGGAAGAAATAAAAAAAGAGGAGAAAGAGGAACAAAAACCAAAAGAAGAACCGAAAAAACAGACGGCTTCTGTTCAATCAAAACCAACTGCCGGAAAAAGGGTTGATGCAAAAACTGTTAAGGCTTATGAACAAGCCAATACTGCAGTTTTAGGTACTGGGTATACTGTTGATAGAGATGGTGTGATGAAACTTTCTCCAGAGATAAATGTTCAAATTAAGACCGAAGGAGAAGGTCAATACTCAATTATTGATAGTAGATACTCAAGTGATGGAAAAATCGGGCCTTTTGATCTTAAAGATTTACCAGCCAAGGCTTATGAGAGATATATAGATAATTATGTGAGCCGAAGAGTTGGGCCAAGATTAAGTGCTCCTGCCGAAATTGCGGGAATTAGAGACGGGCTTATAGAAGGGATTGGAGTTGCCTTGATAGGCGATGGTTCAAAAAAAGGATACAAGATAACAGGGGAGGATAAAACTGTTTTAGATAATCTTGTTGAATCTTTGCTTGTTAAGGATCCAAAACATGAATTATTTAGAGATAAAGTGGAGGCTTTGTATGATAAATTCGGAGCAATGCGTCGAAAAGATGATGACAAGGGCGCTGGATTGGATGAAAATGCGGCGATGCTTGCGAGGAGAAAATTATTAGAGACTGGTGAAAAGTATGCGGTCACAGAACTTTTAGGGCAAAAGGCGGAGGCTTAAACTTGCCAAATAGGTTTCGGTTATAAGATAGGGCTGTATAGTTGACGATCATGAATGTTTGTGTCATAATGGGCTCCTGTAAAATATTCATATGGAAGGTGAAGGGTCTTGGTTAGAAAAATGCGTTTTATGTAAAGCAGAGGTGAGAAGCAAAGCTATTGATGGTTTTAAGAGTTTTGATAATCCTGACGATACTGTCCAGGGGGTCAGAACCCTAGTTGGTCTTGTTTGCAGAGATTGTATGCCCAGACACGACATGGTTATTCGTGAAGTTATCCAGTCGGCTAGATCCCTCGGGAAAAGCCCAAATACAGGGACTATTCGTAAAGAAATGAGGAAAAAGTTAGGATTATAAACCTACATTGTTGCCATAAGTGCTGTTTTGTAGTATAATTAAACATGTAAAAACACTAAAATATAAATAAAAAATATATGGGACAAGCTCCATCAGAGGGACAAAAAGGGAAAGAACCAAATTCTTTTCTTGAAAATTATCGTAGTGGGGAGTGGAGTGCCAGTCCTACTTTCGGAGATGCTGCTCATTTAAAAAGAATGGAAAGTCGCTATGGGAAAGATCTTGTAGAACGTGTTCTTGCAAATCCTGCTTATAGTGATACTCGATTATACGGCGTGGAATCTAAAGAATGGGGAGAACCATCTATCAATATGGATCCGTTTGCCGTTGAGGCAGCAAAAACAGGACATTCTTGGGTTTGGGCATCTGGGCGGTCTGGTTTTAGTGTAGATGAAGGTAGTTGGTCGGAAAATGGTGACGTGAATTCTGTAGAAGATGCACAAAGGTTTGCTGATACTACATTTCATGATTCAGAAACTGTTTTTTATTTAAATGCGGATACTGGGGCGATTCAGTTTCTTCGCGGAAATCCAGTAAATGCTCCTAAAGCCTTAAAGATCGCTTTGGGTTTTATTTCTAGACAAAGAGCAATTAATGCAGCGGTAGAAGCAGGATTAAATCCTGGGGAAAATGAACTCAGAAGTGTTATGGCAGATATTCGGGCACAACTTAAAAGAGAGGGGAGAACTAGTTATTCGCCAGATGAAACGCTTGCTGACGTAGAAGTTAGTCAAAGAAAAGTTTTGCTCGATCCTTCTAGATTTAAATCTTCTGCTGATCAATGGGATAGCGTATTACCTGCTGTTGATGATCCTAGATTTTCAGGTGCAGTACGTAGATTAACTAGAAAAACTCAAAAGTTAGTAGCGTCGAAAGTACCTAGAAGAGGTAAAACTGGTGAAAATTTAGCAGCCGCAGCTTAAAATAATAAAAATCCTACAAGTTTTTGATCAGGGGACATTATTCTAAGAATCTGTTATTGTTTGCACAATATATCTTGTGCAAAGAAAATGGGGTGTGGAGAGGGGGGGAAGCTCTTTCGATCGGCTTTTGAGGTTTTTGTTGATATGAGTGTTTTGTTTTGATGTGTTTGTAACTTCTTTATTACTTCACTGTCGACAAAAGTTTCTACTGAATTATAAAAAAAGTGTTTTTTATTGATTGGGTTCTTCTGTTTTTGGGTTCCCCTGTCTAAATATGGTTTTTTGGGAGATTATTGCAGGCAGTGCGCCTCGTAAACGGCTTGTGTTAGCCAATAAATGCAAAACTCTCGATTTTAGGGGCTTTTGATTAAAAGACGTGTTTTGGGTCGTCTTGGGTTTGTTTTCAGAGGTTGTTTTTGGAAATTTCCAGTAAACGGGCTTTGAAAAAAACGTTCTTTTTTATTTGGGCAATTTGAAACTAACTCTTAATCGTTAATATAAATTTCTTCAATTTCAGAAATTTTTGCTGCCAACGAATCGTAATTTTTCAACAACGGATCTTGTTCAATTATTTTGGCTGCTGCTTTTCTCGCTTTTTCAATAGTTTTACTATC
>CAINDQ010000148.1 GCA_903847465.1 uncultured Candidatus Peregrinibacteria bacterium | reverse complement strand
GCCAAAACCTCTCTCCCCAAACGATCTTTCAATACATTTTGCCACGGCTGTTTTGAATCGCCACCCTCAATCCCTCTCCCCATAATATTTAATTATTAATTAGTAGAGTTCGCCATTCTCAACCGCTCTTTGCAAAGACTCACCAACTCGGTCAGTCATAACCGTTACACCAGCAGAAAAACCATCCTCAACAAAAGGCTCTACCACCACTTGAGCAGAAATATCAACAACCGTTACCCCAACCATTGCGTCGAATTTATCCACAGGCACATAAAAAGTACAATTCGGAATATCATCTCCCTGACTTGGTCGATCAGCAAATACATAACCAGCATCACGAAGAGCTTTAGTATCATCATCAGTTATTCCTTTCGTAGCACAATGGATTGCTACCAATCGATTTCCAGGATCAAAAGTGATAGGAATCGGACCACTCAATTTCACGCCAGATTCAGAAGAAGCAACCCTTCGCGCTTTTAATACAAAATTCAGCGCTCTGGAAAATAATTCTCCACGTACTCCAAGAACAGCTTCTTGCCCAAACAATGTTTCAACTGGTTGTTGGTCCAAACCAACTTCATTCTTCACTTCACGACCACCTATAGTCATATTATTTTTAGTTATTTTTTTACAGCAGGAACGTATTGAACCACAAACAGCCAAAATCATCAACACCATCCTCTAAATCCCCTCTCCATTAAGCCCACTAACATCCGCCGCCTTATCCAAAGCCTCACCTGTCCGCGCTAGAAATTGCTCCACCTCTACCGAATTATCGGGACCAACTTCACTCGCCCCAACAAAATCCCTTCCAGCAAATCTATCAAAGTCTCTTAGATTGACCGAGAAAACACAATTCGAACCACTCGCCTGAGGCCTCTGACTTGAAAAATCACTGAATATATATCCAGCCTCATGGAGCAAATTGGCATCTGTTTTTGTTATCCCGTCCGTACAACAATGTATGTCGACAAAATGCACGTTGCCATAAGTAATAGGGCTTCGAGTATCTAAATTTACAACAGATTCCGGAGATAGAAATCCCTGCACTCCTTGAACAAAAGCCATTGCCCTTAGATGCAACTCCCTTTGTACCGTCACTGACTCTTTCGCTAAACGCACTTTTTCTCCAAACAATCTTGCAATCGGCAATTGTTTCGCATCAATACCTTTTTCGACAACTCTATCTGCCTCTTTTCTTTCTCTAACCATAGTATTTTAAAGTAAATTTTTAATAAAAGGCGACCATTCAACCACGGAAACCTCAAGATGTCAACACAACCGTCACTCTCCAGCCTTTTCTCTCGATGGTTTACAAAGTAGAGCAAATATGGTAAAATATACACATAACACCAAAACAAAAATGACACCTTTAAAGACATTCCAAGAAACCATCACTCTATTGGCAAAAAAGCCATTTTTATTTTGGGACGAGGAAACTCAAAACTCCATTTTAAATAAAAACAAAACAAACCTATCCTCCATCCTTTCCCAGCTCGAGAAGAAATCCCTTACCGAAACCTTAGTTTACAAATCAGCAAAGAAAACCTTTGATTTTATTGAAACCTTTGAGGAACTTGAGTTTTTACAATCGTTGGATAATTTGATTGATATGTATCTTCAGTCTTTCGATAATAAAGTAAAAGCACAAGCTTTGAGTATAAAAACTGATCTAACAAGAG
>CAINDQ010000147.1 GCA_903847465.1 uncultured Candidatus Peregrinibacteria bacterium | reverse complement strand
TTTAGGTTATTGAATCCAAGAAAGGTTTCCTTGAATTTTGTTTTGTTGGAAGGAGTGGATTATGATTTTTCTAAGTTGAAAAAATACTTTGATGTAGAGGATGTCTATTTGAGACTGTCGCCTCTAAATGTAACGAATAATTCGAAGATGAATGGGTTTAGAGGGATGCTTCGAGAAGAGGATGTTCTTTATAAGATGCCTTTTTCTAGCGATAGTTTGAAAAAGGTAATGGCGAATGCAGAGAAGTCTGGTTTTGCCTATGCTTATGCGCCTGCGATAGATGAAGAAATAAATAATAAAGCTGCGTGTGGTCAGGCTTTGGAGACTTTGAGAGAAGAGGAGTTGGTGACTTTTGGAGAAAAGTTTGAGGAGAAAAAAGAGTTAGTGAAAAGCTTTGTCTGATTTTCGAAATGGATCGATCCTGGTTCCAAATCTATTTTTTGATTATAGATTTCTATTTTTGGTGAGATCTTTTGGATTTCTTTGAGGAGTTGTTGAGTTTTCTTTTGATCTGCCAATGTTTCGAATGGTTGATTGGTGGAAAAATAAACGGAGCAATTCATCTTCTGTTTTACGATATAAGTGATGGTTTCTAACAAGTTTGTATTGGTGTAATAGAAGCTTTTTATTTTTTTACGTAGAGTTTCGGAGCCTGTTTCTGGGCTAAGGTTGAGTGCGGATTTTTGGCTAAAAGTAGCCTTGAAATCGTCTATGAATTTTTTGTTTGGTAGTCCGAAACAGTCAAAATGGTGGGTGAGCTTGATTTTATTTCGGCGAATTTCCTTGAAAAGTTTTATGTAAAAATCGGAATATGGATTTGGGTCAAAACAGGAATTCCATGTGTTGATTTTGTATTTACGCAGATTTTTTAACTCAGAAATTATGAACGGAATTGGATAATAGAATACGGAATTTCTGTTGTTGAATTTTTGTTGAGCTAGTCTTCCTCCCGCGCAATATAAACAGTTTCCGTTGCAGCCGCGTCCGGCGCTGAAATAAAAGATTCCTTCATTGTTTTCTGATTCAGTATTCATTCTCATCTCGAAATAGGTCTGATAGTTTTTCAGCAATTTGAAATTGGTGAAAGAAGCGTTTCTCAGGATTGAATTGCTGATTTGGTAGGTCTTTTTATTTGTGATTACTTTTTTTTTATTGTTTCGCCAGATTAAGTTGGGGATAGTTTTTGGATCAGTATTTTTGGCTAATTTATACAGAGGTGTTTCAGCGTCTCCTCTTATTACGTAATCGATGGATGGGAATTCTCTCAAGAGTTTTTCTGCAAAATAAGAGGCGGTAAATCCTCCTGTTACGATTTTCAGAGAAGGAAATGATTCTTTGATTTCTAGGATTTTTTTAATGGTAGAAGTGCTTTGCTGATGCCAGTTTATAGAGATGCAACAAATAGTTGGGTTGAACTTCTTTATATGTTTTATTATGGAGAAATTGTTATCCAGTTGTTTCTCTAAATTCTCATGAATGATTTGGGTTTTTATGCCTTTATTCTTGAGAAAATCTGCTATAAAAAAAGTGCCCATTGGAATTAAGTTAATCCTTGGACCTTTTTTTGCGGTGTTGGCGACGTGAATTAATAGAACTTTTGTTTCTTGATCCATGTGGGATTTCTAAGGGCTTTGCAGGTTTTGCAGATACTCAACGAAACGGGGATTTTGATCTTTCCAACATCTTTGTCTTTTTGACTAACAATTTTATAAAGAGTTTTTAAACCTGATTCTTTTACGATTTTGAATAAATTATTTTTGTTAATTTTCTCGAGTAGTTCATAAACGGAATTTTTATGAATATTCCCTGGATTATCGGAATGTCCAAAGCATGGACAGGCATACACAGTTCCATCGGCTTTTACGAAGATTCGAGGCATTGGGGTGTCAATAATGGCAGTGCTGAAATTGAAGCAAGTAAAATCATCATCAAGGTTTTCTATTTTTTCTTTGATCGTTATCTTTTTCATATCAACGAGATTGCTTTTACCTAAGGCTTCCGTGTATTCGAAGTGCATTTCGTTCATTCTTACTTTATCAAACGGGAAGTCTTCTCCTGTTAGTTTTTTGTATTCTTCGTTGATTTCTCCTTCAACGTAATCGTAGGTAAAATCTTCGTAAGGGAGAATATTTATGGCTAAATTTGCGGTATTTTTGAATGTTTCAAAGAAAACTTTTGTCAGAATGGCTAGGTTTTTTGGCTTGGTGCCAAATTTTGTTTGCATTCCTGCTGAACAATTGAGAGCTGGTTTTAGATATTTATTTCTTGATACGAACCCTGCTTTTTTCATTTTTTCCAAAATGGATCTTGTTATTTTCTCGTCTACAAAGACGGATCCATTGGT
>CAINDQ010000146.1 GCA_903847465.1 uncultured Candidatus Peregrinibacteria bacterium | reverse complement strand
TGATTTTGAACTAGTTTTTCTGGGAGATCTGAATATCTCTTCGGATGATTTTGTCGAGGATGGAGAAACTTTTTCAGAGAATGCTTATAAGAAAGCAAAGTATTTTTACGATAAAACAGGGATGCTTACTTTGGCCGAGGATTCAGGAATTATGGTGGACGCACTAATGGGCGAGCTTGGGGTTAAAACGAGAAGATGGGGTGCTGGAGAAAATGCTTCCGACAAGGAGTGGATTGAATATTTTCTGGAAAGAATGAAGGATGTTTTGCCGGAAAACAGGGGCGCAAAATTTGTTTGCAGTGCGTGCCTGATTGATGAAAAAAATGGAGTTTTGGAATATTTTGAGGGCGAAACATTGGGCAGAATAAGCGAAAAATTACTTGCCCCGATTTTATCAGGCTTGCCACTGAGTTCGTGTTTTATTCCTGACGGAATGGATAAAGCGTATGCCGAAATCTCCTCCGAGGAGAAGAATAAAATCAGTCATAGAGGGAAGGCAATAGGCAAGGTTAAGAGTTATTTATCCTAATCATCAAGAGAAGACCCTTTCCAATATTATATTCAAAGCATTTGAAGTTTTTTAGCGACAAAGCTTTTGTTAAAAAATCTTGAAGTTCTTGGCGATGAGAGACTATGTTATCGGCAATTATTATTGACCCTTTTTTTGTTCGAGGAATAACGGCTTTTAAATAATCGATGTGTTCGTATTTTGTTGCGTCGAGCAAAATTAAATCAAAAAATTTTGGAGTTTTGGGAATTGCTTCAGGAGCATGTCCGAGAATTTGAGTAATGTTTTTTTGCAGTTTTGCTTTATCGAAATTTTCAGTGGCCAACCCAAAACGCTTTTTTTTATTCGATTCAATCGTGAAAAGACGACCCTTGTTTTTGGCCAAGGCTTCAGCTATCCAAATGCCCGAGTAACCATTTGAAGTCCCAATTTCTAAAACAGTTTTGCAACCAAATTCTTTTGTCAGTAAATTCAAAAATTGTCCGACCTCTGGCCCAACGTTCCAATAAACATCAATAGTTTCCCGAAGATCTTTCAATAAACCTGCTACAACTTTTTTCATGAGCAGATTATACCAGTACTTAGATTAATCACGAATAATTCTTCGTGCAATTACTACTGTAAATAGAGACATTAACGCCGCACCAATAAAACTTTCTAGTCCGGCAACGAAGCGCATCATCCCAACAACATGGTAATCTCCGTAACCAAGCGTGGTAAAAGTAACGACGCTAAAATAAAGAGAATCCCAAAAAGAAATCATCGCTCCTTCTATTCTGTATTGCAAACTTTCGTATTCAAAATAAAGAAGTGCGCAAAAAACAATAACGACTAGTCCAGACAAAAATACTCTCACGAAAGATGTTCCGTATTTACATAAAAGATCTCCGAAAATATAATTTGCCCATCTTGATGGGTGGATAAGTTTCGTAATTTTTCTTCTGGAAACCATCTCTTTGTAATGGCATGTGTCTGCTATTTCGTGAAGGCTGGAATTTTTATACATTTCTTTCAATTGCTTGTATTCGATTGAAGCAAAGTGATAATTTTCGTCTTTTTCTGATTTCAGAATGCGCCCGAAATTTGTCTTTTGGTCGACCAAAGTAGAGCCTAAGAGGACATCTTTTATTGTCGCATCTGTGAAGTTGCAATTGGCAAATCTGGTGCCGGTAAAATTTACACCGATCAAATCCGCCTCTCTAAAAGAGCAATCATTTATGCTTGCATTTTGAAAAGTGGAATGAGTGATGTCTGCATTTTCAAAAAGACATTCGTGAATTTTTCCGTCCAAAAAATTGCAATGTTTCAAAATTGCGCCTTCAAAATGAACGCCGGAAAGGATGGCTAGCTCTTCAGAAAATCCTTCGTCTCCATCTTGAATCGGAATACGGAAATCAAAGCCGGAAAGATTTATTCCGCGCAAATCAATCCCGTACAAAACCTCTTCGTCGTTGATTCCAGGAAGGTTGTGGATTTTTTCGTGAAAAATAGCTGGGCTCAAGTAGCATCGAGAATTTTTAATAATCTTGATTAGCTTCTTTCCTTGCGTCGTGGTCCAGCGGTGACGGAGCTGTTCGAGTTTTTCGTTAGAGTAATTCATGTTTGTTTTTATGTTCATATCATTTTAACACAAAAAGGCGTCATTAGCAAGACGCCAAAAATGATTTTCACAAGCCCGCTACCTCTCGTGGCTACTCTTCTGCCACCACTCTGATCTCGATAGCCGACTGGGCGCTATATCCCATAGAATCGACGATTTTTGCAACGATTAGGTGGCTTGAGCCGTCTTCCAAAAACTTGGAAATATTGATGCGCCCCGTGTATGGCTCGGTTGAAGTAGAGTAGACTTCTTTGTCGTCCAAGTAATATTCCACTACTTTTATGCCATTTTTAGCTTCTACCTCTATGTCTATTTCAGTTGGTCCTTTTGGGACGGAAGAATTAGAGGAAGGGGTTGTAATTGTAATGGAAGGTAAATTATTTGCTGTTTGAGCGGTGTGCACGTCGTCATATTCTGTAGGAGGTGCGCCAAAGCGGACAGTGCCTTGTTGTAATTCCGGATGAGTGGCTGGGTCCAAGGAAGAGAAGTAATCTTTTATTTCTTGGTTCCAGTTAAAAAGGTCGGCGATATCGCTATAATTTTGGTAAGTGACCTCTTCTACTGCGTCTGGAGGCGTAAATTCTGTGGCCAATTTTCCAGAAACTTTATCAATTTTAACTTTGTAAAAAAGTGATTCTTGTTGAGTTGGAATGCCTGACGAAGCGAAAACTTCTGAGACAATCATCTCCGGAGGAGTGTCTGGTCCAGGAAGAAGGCCCGAAGCTTTGCTAATTTCAATATGCTTAATTCCTTCTGGTTCAGGGAATGGCATGTTTGGAATATTTTCCAAAGCCTTGGTCATTATTTTTGTGAAAATTGGAGCGGCGATATTGTAACCATCAGCTGTGTAGCCAAGACCCGATCCGTCTGTATTTCCAGCCCAAACAACAGTGGCAATTTCTGGCGTATATCCAATTGTCCAACAGTCACTCGGAGCAACCGTATATTGTCCTTGTTCGCGAGCGTCCTTCTTGTTTTCTTTTGTACTTGTTCCTGTTTTTGCGGCATTAGTTTTTCCTGAAACATACAAGGCTGGGCCGACTGAAGCGTTTTGATCAGAAAGAATGCTGTTTATTAAATAAGCAATCTGCGGATCCAAAGCGGATACAAGTTCTTTTTGTCTCCATTCTTCGAGAATGTCTCCGTTGGAATTAACCACTTTCAGGATTCCTGAAATTTCAGGACGAAGGCCATTGTTTGCGAAAGTAGCATAAGCGGTAAGCATTTCCACAGGCGGAATTTCTCCTGCGCCGATAGCCAATGGGTAGCCATAACTGCGGCTTTTATCGAGCACGGTTATGCCAAGTTTTACGGCAAAATCTATAATTGAGTCTTGTTCTTTTGCTAAGAAATAAGCTTTTATTGCGGGAATGTTTCGGGATTTTCCAAGGGCGGTTCTGAGGTTGACTTGACCTAGCCATTTGCCATCAAAATTGGATGGACGATCTGCGCCTATTTTTGTTGGGACGTCATAGACTACGCTTCCTGGGCCGTAGCCTTCTTCAAAAGCTCTTGCGTAGACGATCGGCTTGAAAGAAGAACCTGGTTGGCGTGGACGGAAGAGTACGTTTACGTTTCCATCAATGTCTTCGTTAAAGTAATCTCTGGAACCAACCATCGCCAAAATTTGACCTGTTTTTGTGTCGATGGTCATTGCGGCGGCGTTGTTGGTTTTATATTTTGTTTGAGTATTTTCTCCTTGCGCATCAATGACTTGTTCGGAATATTCTTGAAGTTTTGGATCCAAGGTTGTGTAAACTTTCAAACCTCCGCGTTCAACAATATCTTTGCCATATTTGTCTTCGAGAATTTGCTTGATATAGAAAACGAAATGCGGAGCCTTTATAGACTCGTGGTATTCGTTGAAAGTGGTTAACTGGAGTTCGTTTAAGGCCTGCTGTCTTTGTTCTGTGGTGATGTAGCCAAGTTCGTACATGCGTTTCAAAACTAGGTCGGTACGGCCTTGCAGATAGATTTCTTTGTCTGCGGAAATTTGAACATGTTTGCCTATTAATCCACGAACATATTCGCTTGCCTCGAGATCCGCTTCGCTGCTAATTTTTCGATAAAAAATTTCGTTTTGAGAAAATTCTTTTAGTAAATGAGAGCTTTTATTTTCACCGTAAGGATTGTAAAAACTTGGGGCTTGAGGAAGGGAGGCCAAGATGGCGCTTTCCGCCAAGTCCAAATCTTTTGCAGTTTTTCCAAAATAAATTTGAGCCGCTTTTTGGCTACCAAAAGCATTGTTTCCGTAAGGGATTCGGTTCAAATAAAGTTCCAAAATTTGTTGTTTTGAATAGGCATTTTCGAGTCTGACAGCAAGAATAAGTTCCTTGATTTTTCTCAAATAACTTCGTTCAGGTGAAAGAAAAGTATTCTTGATATATTGCTGAGTAATCGTTGAGCCTCCACGTTGTGCGCCGATACCAAAAACTTCGTGCAAAGCCGCTTTTCCGAGAGCAAAAATGTCGAAGCCTCCATGTTGCCAAAACTTGTCATCTTCAATAGAAACTGTAGCGTTTACCAAGCTTGTAGAGATTTGATCATAGGCGACAAACTCTCTATTTTCGGAGCCGTGAATCGTATAAATAAGTCCGCCATCACGATCGAAAATTTGAGTAGATTGGGCGGCGGTAAGAGCTTCGATATTGGAAACGTCAGGGAGGCCTATAGATAAAATGGCAACCGCTCCAATTCCAAAAATAAAACTAAAAAGCATAAGTCCAACTAGGCCAATAACAGCCCAGTTAAGTACTTTTTTAAACAGTCCAGATTCCTTATGTGGAAGAAATTTTTTTAACAACATGATGTTTATGGTTTTTTTGGTTAATTTGCGAATCTGATCATACTAAAAAAAAGCGATTTGGTAAAGGCTGGAAGCGAAATTGGCGTTATTTCTTTGCGCTTTCTGTCAAGGTTTTTACGTAGAGAGCGAGGGCACATTGTTTTGCAAAGTTTTCCAAGAAATCGGTTTCGATAAATCGGAATTTAGCAGGGTCGGTGGAATACAGACTGATTGTGCCAATAATTTTTCCTGGGAGGAGGAGTGGAAGAAGAATCAGGGTCGTAAATTTGTGTTGTTTTAAAAGCTTTACCCCTTTGTGTTTTTGAGAAGATTGGATGTTGTCGATGAGGAGTGGGCGACCGGTGTGGACGGACTCTTCACCCAAACTATTCTCAAAAGGAATCTGATTTTTGGTGAGCCATTTTTGACTGACGCCGATGCATGATTCTAGAACTAGAGAAGATTTTTTTGGATCGAACAAGCGGAGTACTGTGCCGTCACATTTCGTAAGCATACAGACGGCGCTGACGATAAGATTTGAGAGAGAAGATAATGAGGCAGAGGACGCGGCAGCGTTGGAAATCTCGTAAAGGTAGTCGATTTGGCGCTTTTGTAAGCCAAGTTCTTTGTAGGCGTCTTGGATGGTTTCGAAACGTTTTTGCAATTCAACATTGGTTTTTTTCTGCTGAGAAATGTCGCGATAAATAACCAAGTATCCGATAAATTTATTATTTTGGCTGATAACTTTTGTGAGCGAAATGGAAACGTCTATCAACTGATTGGTTTTTGTTAACCTTTGGGTTTCAATATTCCTAATGAATTTTTTTTCTGTCACCATGTCTATCAAGTCGTCGCTTTCCTCCATTTTATTGTTTGGAATTACCACGTTAATACTTTTGTTCAAAACCTCCTCTTCTTCGTATCCAAAAATTCTGGCGGCTCCTTGGTTCCAAAGTTTGATATGTTGATTTTTATCCAAAACAACAATCGCTTCGTAAGAATTACGGATGATTTGATCAGTAATTTGCTTATTGGTCGATAACTCTTTAATTTCCGTCATATTGACGTGGATCCCAAAGGTACCACCCGTTCTAGTAGGGGAGCCAATAACCAAAACTGGTATTTTTTTACCTGTTTTACTGACATAAGAGGCTTCGTATTGAGAAGAAACTCCTTTTGTTCTGAGTTTGTGATGCTCCGCTATGCTTTTTTTACTTTCTTCGTCAAAACAGAAGTCGCTTTGTTGTCCTAAGCATTCCTCGAGAGAATATTCGGTTAATTCGCGATAGACGTGATTGCAATAAATTGTTTCATGACGATTGTTTCCAAGCCAACAAGCCTGATTCATGGCGTTTGCGATTCTGATAGTGTTGGCGACTTCAACGATTTGTTCTTGGTCATCTTTTTTAGTGTGCTTTTTGATCACTTTAAAGTCTTCGTAGCCTATAATGTCTAATAAAAGCTGATCTTGGCGATCTAGCTTGTCCATGACCAGCAAATTACTGAAAAGTCCAATCGTGCCACCACTTTCTGTTGGCACCCCATGGATTATGACAGGAATGAGTTTGCCATCTTTGGTTAAGACGTCAGCTTCATACTGAGAGGAAAGACCTTTGGTTCGAAGTTTGTGATGTTTTGCGATGATTTGCTGACTTTTTTTAGTGAAGGCGTGGTCGCTTTTGTATTTACCGGTGACCATTTCTTCCAGAGTATAGCCGGTCATTTTGCGATAAACATCATTGATGTAAATAGTGTTGTGATCCTTATCTCCAAGCCAAAAGAACTGCTCGGTAGAATTTGCGAGAGCGATTGTTGGAGCTGATTTTATAATCATCTCCTTGTCTGCGGTGGACAAATCTTTCAATATTTCAAAATCCGTTTCGCCAACGAACTGAAGCAGCTCCGCATCTATTTTGGACAGCAAATTTCCCATAATTTTACGTAAAGCCCAATTCATCATCGAAGTTTTCTGATTTTTTGTCAAGAAAAGAGGGGTTTCGTGCGTATGAACCATAGAGGGGTTTTGGCTGTAGAATGCCTTGACGGATAAGGAATGGGTGTTCTATAATCTCCTACCTTATAAGTCAACTAACAAATCTAGCCTGTGGGCTCAGGTCAAGGACCAGAAATTGGGAATCAGGGCGTTGTAAAACCAGCTGAAATTGGTGGTGATTCTGCGTTTCCGGCAGAGGGCTCAAATAGGCCTGGAGGCGCTCAGGTTGTTGCTGAGTCTCAGACTGAGGCTTCGGCGGGGGTGCCTGTTAATGCAAGTTTAGTGCCTGATACGACTTACATAGACATGGTGGAAATAGGAAAAGGATGTAGAAACGGGTGTATTAGTTGTGGTGCTTTCGAGGGAGACTGTTCGGAAATATACTCTCTTACGATAGAAAGATTTGAGGCGAATATTACTCAGGAAATTTTTGACGCACGTCGCAGTGTGCGAATAAGGTTAGTGGATCTATTTAGAAGATATATGACGACAGGTGTTGATAAGGAACCGGTGGATGTGGGAATTTTTACAGAAGCCGCCGAGAAGCTTTGCGAATTGACCGAGGGAAGGTCTAGGTTGGTTGGTATTAGTCATGGGGTTAGGGCTTCCAAAGTTCCTAAAGCTTCGGAAGAGGTTGGTGTTTCGACACAGAGAGAATCTCGATTCGAAAAAACAGGGAATGGTGAATGGCAAGTAAGTTCTGCTCAATTAAAGAGAATAAGAAAAATAAACGAGTTGATGATATTAGATGTTATTCCATTATTTGTTTTGTCTGTGGATTCGGCAAGAGCCAAAGGTCTTTTTGGAATTAAAGCGAAAGAACTTCTCGGAGAGCTCAGAGCGGTAGAGAATAGCCCTGAATATCAAGAAAAAATTGTTGGGCCAAATGGACTGCTTCAGCATGTGGGCCAAAAGAAGCAAAAAGACGAAGGGTTGACCACTCCCGAACAAAGACTGGCTGAGCCGCAGAGCGTTTGGGATGCTCGTTTAAAAAGAATTAAAGAAGGGCTTATTGTTAGAATGAAATGCAAGATAACTGATGGCGAAAAGGCTGGTTTGACGGGGGCGGAGATAGAGGAAACTTTAACCCCAGAAGACAAAATTCTTAGGTCTTATTCGGAAAAAAGGGATGCTTTGAGGAACTCGGTCGTAGAGATGAGTGCGCGATCTTGTGCGGCCACACTAGCTGAATTGCTTCCGGCATTGAAACTTGGCAAAAGGGTAGCAATTTCTATACAAGGGGACAACAATCCTGACAGTTTGGTGTATAAAGGAATAGCTTTTGAAATATGGGACAGAACTCTAAAAATTTTAAAACAGGATTACAAATTCGAAAATTGGGTTTTGGATAAATTAAGAGGAACGGTTGAGCAACCTCGTTTGTATGCGAATATTGGTAGAGCGGCGAGAAATCTTGAATTTGATCGCGTTTCTCCTTGTCCGGTTATTCCAGATACAGAATTTTTGAGAACAGAATTCCCAGAAGCTGTACCAAGGGTAAATCGTGGTAGAATTTTGGTGGACGGGACTCTCGAAGTGCAGCTTGATCGACCAGACCGTACCTACAATGATACTCTTGCCCCAATGGGGACTCCCGGCGATCCTGTCTCGCCAAACCCATGGAAAAAAGTTGACTTAGGTGTTACAGGTCAGGAGTTTAGTGAAGCCTTGTTGACTGAGCCTCGCGATCTTATGGAGAGAATGAGGCATTATGCGAAACCAAGATCCGTAAGGATGCCAAGCGGTTACGTTGAATTACCAGATAGAATATGCAAGCTCCGCGACGTTTATCCGTTTAAACAATTGGCTCCCAAGGATTATAAACAGGTAGTTCTTAGATTAGAGAGGCATTTAAAAAGCATAGCTTTAGCTACCGAAATAAATGTGGATAATTTACCTTTCTCCCCACAAGACGTGAGGAAATTAGTAATAGCAAGTTTGATTCCGGATTCTTATGTCGAGGGCAAAGCAGACGAAGATGCGGGAGAGACGATTGGTTTGTGTAGAAGCCGCTTAGCAAATACCGTTATTGAATATCATACCCCGTCTTTTGACGAAGAAGATGTCTCCGAGGCTTATCAGTCGACAAGAGCATCTCGAGAGGCAGGTGAAATTTTATCTGTTCAGGCGATGTTAAAAGATACTCTAGGGATTGAATTAAAATTGATTGACGATCTGGATAGTGGATCACCGTTGTTGATGCCTCCAACTCCTGGCAACAGAATTGCCATTTTGGGAGAAATAGAATTGCCAAAAATTGGTGGCGAAGGAGCCGATGAGGG
Organism: uncultured Candidatus Peregrinibacteria bacterium; assembly: GCA_903847465.1. Classification (GTDB taxonomy): domain Bacteria; phylum Patescibacteriota; class Gracilibacteria; order UBA1369; family LOWO2-01-FULL-3; genus CAINDQ01. Next base: position 28,083 of record CAINDQ010000146.1, on the reverse strand, counting down.
AAAGTAGTTTTTTATTTACCTCTTATTGTGCCCCCGAGTTTTTCTAAATTTGAGAAGATTTTTTGTTGAACTTGAGCCATTTCTTCGTCGGTGAGAGTTTTTTCGTCAGACTGGAGAGTGACTTTGTAGGCGATCGCTTTTTTGTTTTTTTCCAAATTAGAGCCTTCATAAATATCAAATAATTCGGCTGATTTTACGAGGGTTTTGTCTGAATCGAGGATGGCTTTTTTGATTGTTTCTACCTCAACGGTGTTTTCGATTAAGACAGAGATGTCTATTTCTATATTTGGGAAGCGAGGGAGTTTTTTGCAAAACTTCTCTACTTTTTCAAACTTCAAAGCTTCGCTGAAATTTATTTCAAACATAGCGATGGAGTATTTTTCTAAGTCATGATTTTTTACGACTCCAGGGTGGAGCATGAAAACTTTTGCCAAAGTTTCGCCGTTTGTCGCAAGATAGGAAACGGATTTTATCGGATGAGCATAAGGAAGATCCGTGATGCCTTTTGCGACAGCGACTGTGATATTGAATTTTTGGAAGAAGGACTCAGCTGCTCCTTTTGCTTCGTAAAATGGTTGGTCTGATTTTCCTTTGGAAAGAATAGCTCCGCCAATTTTCTTTTCTTCAAGAGGCATGAACTGACCTATTTCTTGGTATGTTCGGCCGATCTCGTAAATTTTTACAGCGTCTAAATATTTAGCGTTGAGTTGAAGATTTTTTATTAAATTTGGAATTAAGGAAATGCGAAGATGAGTTTGTTCTTCGGATAAATAATTTAATAATTTAATGTGGTTGGTTTCGAGCATGCCACAATTTTTCAACTCTTTTAAGCCATAAAATGAGTAGTTGTATATTTCATCAAAACCAAGTGCGTATGAGAATAATTCACGAGTGCGATGTTTTTTGAAACGCTCAAGGTTTTCGATCGGAAGTTTTGTGGGAAGAGTTGGAAGGAGAACTGGAATATTATCGTAGCCATACATTCTGGCAATTTCTTCCACGAGATCATTTTCGTTATGAACATCTTTAGTTGCTCTAAAACTTGGGACTTCGACAGTGAGGACACCTTTGCTTTTTACGGTTGCCTTGAATTCGAGTTTTTCCAAAATCTTTTTCATTTCGAGTTGGCTTATCTCTGTGCCAATTTTTGATTGGGCTTTATTTGTGTCGAAGGCGATAATCACCGGCTTATCTGTAGATTTTTTTATATCAGTCATTGGTCCGGCAATTTTTGCGGACGGACATAGTTTTAGAATTAATTCAGCAGCTTTTAGAATTGCCAATTCTCCCCAAGCTGGATCTAGGGATTTCTCAAACCTTTGAACGGCTTCTGTGCGAATGCCTAATTTTGTCGAAGTTCTTCTGATAATCGAAGGGTTCCAGGTTGCGGCTTCGAGAATAATCGAAGTTGTTTTTTCGTTTATTTCACTATTTTCTCCGCCAATTATTCCGGCAACAGCAACAGCTCTTTCGTGATCAGCGACAACACCCATTTCTTCGGTCAAAATTCTTTCTTTGCCATCCAAGGAAGTGATTTTTTCGCCTTTTTGGGCTCTGCGAACCACAATACCTTTCTTTATATATTCTTTGTCGAAGGCGTGCATTGGCTGTCCAAGCTCGGTCATTACGTAATTCGTGACGTCAACGATATTGTTGTGCGCACCATGTCCGGTCGCTTTTAAGCGCTTCTTCATCCAAAGAGGGGATTCTTCAACCTTGATATTGTTTATAACCAAAGAGCAAAATCTTTTGCATAAATCAAAATCTTTTACTTCTACTTTTGCCGATTCTCCGTTTTTTGGAATGACGACTTTCGGAGCATATGGTTTTAGTTTTGTATCTGTTAATGCGGCGATTTCTCTGGCGATTCCATAATGGCCCCAAAGGTCAGGGCGATGTGTCAAAGATTTATTGTCGAATTCAATAATAGTGTCATCCAATTTTAAAATTTCCGAGATAGGTTTGCCAAGAGGAGTGCCTTCTGGGAAAACAGTAAGACCACTTGGGCTATTTTGAATACCGAGTTCGTCATCAGCACAAATCATACCTTGAGAAAGGACACCTTGAATTTTGGCTTCCTTGATTTCTCCGCCAGGCAATTTAGCGCCTGGTAAAGCAATAGGCAAAATCCAGCCTTTTTCAGCAACATGAACAGATCCAAAGACTAGTTGAATTATTTTTCCACCAATATCGATAGATCCTTTGTGGTGAAATTTTGTGTTTGGAATTTTTTCAAAATCAATGAGTTTGCCAGTTACTACGTGTTGAAGATGCTTGTCTTCTCTTTCTATTTTTTCAACCTCGGCGGTTTTTATAGTGAGTAACTCCTGTAATTCTTCCGGACTCATTCCTTTTACTTTCAGTGTTTTTACGAATGGAGTGCCGGGAGTAGTTTTTGCAATGATGCTGATTTCGTGTTTTCCGTCATCTTCGGCCAAACCTAATTCTGACAAATGACAGATCATTCCATTTGATTCTATTCCACGGATAACAGATTTTTTAATTTCAAAATTTCCAGGAAGGACTGAGCCTGGGAGGGCGACCGCCACATAAACTTTTTCTTTTAAATTTACTCCTCCGCAAACTATTTGTACTGTTTCATTGCCAATATTTACTTCAGCAACATTCAATCTGTCTGCGTTTGGATGTTTATCCATTTTCTCAACAAACCCTACGACAACCTTGTTGAAGAAACTCTTTTCAGAATTCACATTTATATCAACGAAATCTTTTAACCAATTTAAGGAAACTAACATTTAGAATTGTTTATTAAATCTTAAATCTCCACCAAGTAACAGACGAATATCGTCAATTTTGTATTTCATCATAACGAGACGAGTAAGCCCAAAACCGAAGGCCCAACCTTGATAAATTTTCGAATCAACTCCTCCGGCTTTCAAAACGTTTTCATGAACCATTCCTGCGCCCATAAATTCTACCCAGCCAGAGTGTTTGCAAACACGACAACCTTTTCCGTCGCATAGCAGGCACGAGAAATCGAGTTCCAATCCCGGTTCTACGAATGGAAAATATCCCGGTCGAAATCTCACAACGACGTCTTTGCCGAATAGGCGACTTAAAAATTCTTTCATAATTCCTTTCAAATGAGCGAGAGAAATATCTTTGTCTATTAATAAGCCTTCTACTTGGTAAAAAGTGGTGTCGTGACTAGCATCAGTTGCTTCGTAACGAAACGTTCTTCCTGGCACAATCACGCGAAGAGGCGCGCCATATTTTTCCATAGTGCGGACCTGAACTGGAGAAGTCTGTGTGCGGAGAACCATTCGGCCGTGTTTTGGATCATCTTTTTCTTGAATGAAAAAAGTGTCCTGCATATCGCGAGCTGGATGATCTTTTGGAACGTTTAAGCTTTCAAAATTGTAATATTCGGATTCGACTTCAGGGCCGTCCATGATCGAAAAACCCATCTGGGAGAAGATTCTTTCGACTTCTTCTTGAACCTGAGAAAGGGGATGAATATGGCCAATTTCTCTGATCTTTGAAGGAATTGTGGTGTCAAAAAATTCTTTGGAAAGCTGTTTGGTCAGATCGGCTTCTTCGAATGATTTTCTTTTGTTTTCGAAAGCATATTCAATAATGGTTTTGGTTTTGTTTGCGAGCGGTCCGATGATGGGTTTTTGGCTTGCCGGAAGGTCTTTCAGGCTTTTCATTATGTTTGTAACTGAGCCGTCTTTTCTGCCTAAATATTGCAATTCCAAAGTTTCGAGTTCGGGCATACTAGTGACTTTTTCGAGGTCCTTCAGGGCTTGAGCTTCTAGATTTTTTAAGGTTTGTTCCATTTGTGCGACAAAATCACTGTTTATACTGGCTTAATTTAAAGGTTTTCTTGCTTTTTTTCAAGAAGATAAAAAAAGAGGCTTGATTGAGAAGTTGGGCGGAGATTTTATTTTGTTTTTTCTTGACGATAACGCCCTGAAAGGAGGTTTAGTTTGATGAAAATCAAATCTTTTAGTGTTCGGATCGAATCTCTGACTGGACGGAGCCTAGAATCGGTTGAATCGCTCCATGTTACGGGGATTTCGACAATTTTATAGCCTAGATGGTTGGCGATGGTTAAAGCTTCCATGTCGAAGGCAAAGCGTTTTACTTTTTGGAAATGGAAAATGTTTTTGGCGGCGGTGTGTTTGAACAACTTAAATCCGCATTGAGTGTCTCGAATATTTTCTATCAAGAAAATTCTTATCAAGAAGTTGCCGACTCTGCCGATCATAATTCTTGAGAATGGCTGTTTTATTTTTACATTACTTTCGGCCATATAGCGTGATCCTATCGCAATATCGGAGGAAGTTTTGTCTAACGAATTTTTTAAATTTTCATATTCTTCGATGGGCGTGGAGCCATCCGCATCTGTAAAAAGGATTAATTTACTTCTACTTTCTTCAACTCCTTTTTTAACAGCAAATCCTTTTCCTCTATTTGGTTGATACGAAACTAGGCGAAGATTGGTGATTTTCTTTGAAAGATTGTTTACGACTTGTGCGGTCTTATCTTTGCTTCCGTCGTCAACCACGATAATTTCGGCCTTAATTTTTCGGGTTGTTATATAGTCGGAGATTGCCAATATTGTTTTTCCTATTCTTTTTTCTTCGTTATAAGCTGGAACGATAATAGATAAATCTTTCTCGAAATTTTTGAGAATTTCTATGTTTTGTTGGAAAAGTCGAAAGGTCCAAAATTTGTTCACCAAGAAATTCCAAGTCAGGACTACGAAAGAAGTTATTACTTTTGAAAGGATGTACCAGATACTCAAGAGGTTGACCAATGTAAACATGAAAATCGTATTCACGCCTAACCCGATAACCGAAACGATGAAAAATTTTATAAATTGTTTGCGATAATTGGTGGATTTGTTTCTGAAAGTCCACAATTTATTCATCAAGAAACTATTTGCCACAGCAATGATAAAAGAGAATACAGAGGCCGTGATTACGTCAATTTTCAAATATTCAACAAAGACATATAGGGCGCCGATATCTATAAAAGTGTTCACTCCTCCAACAAGACAATACTTTATAAATTGCTTGGATTTGTCGGAAGATTTGAGTTTGGTGATGGCGCGCTTGAGCATTAAGGGTTGGCTGATTTTTTTAATATTTTGTATCCAGGGAATTGAGCGATTTCCAAATAATTGTTCTTTATATATTCATCTAGCGATTTGGCTTCGCTCGATTTACAGCTTTCATTCTTTTCGCACAAAAAATTATCCCATAAAATAATATATTTTGCTTGGCGAAGTTCCTGGATCATTGTTTTTTGAACCTCCGTTGTGTTCGTTATTCCTGGGTGCAGTTCGTGGTATTTCGTGGCGATTTTGTTTGGCAGAAGGAAATATAACAAAGCATTGTTGGTGAATATTCTAGTGTGATCATATAGGCCTATGTAAATAGGATCGCTTGGCTTGGTGTTTGTTTTTATGTATTCGTAAACTTTTTCCAAGGTGTCGTTTTGGGCTGTTTTTGCCAATGGTTCTGAATAAAATGAATACTCTTTTGATGGTAGGTTGTTGAAATTTTGGGTTTCTCGGATTTGAGTAAGTAGTGGGCGACTGATCAGAAATAGAGGAATTAATAAGCTAATCGCAAAATGTTTGAATTTGAAATTCTTGATGGAAAAAACTGTATAAAAAAATAAAGTCAGAGCCAAGATGTTTATAAAATTAAAATGTGGGGCGTCGCTTCGCGAGAACAAATAAGGAATCGTGCCAATAACGACGAGGATTATAAGGATTGTTTGAATGGATTCTTTTTTCTTCGAAATAAATAATTTCAGCAATGAAAAAGCAATTATCAATACTGGAAAGAATAGGTTGAAGAAATTATAGATAGTGTCTTTGAGACGGCCTGCTCCTGCGCTTATTTCTGGGAACGGCAATGTTCTCATGGCGGAATAGTTGCCGAGGAATGGATAAAGAATTGTTTGTTCAATCATGTCTTTCAAGGCGCCTTCGTTAACAAGCCATAAAATTACAGGCAGAATAATTACAAAAAATCCAAGAGAGAATCTAAGGATTTGTTTAAAGAATTGTTTGTAATCACTTTTGTATATTAAGAGGAATGAAATTACAGAGATGGCGCCCATCAATCCTCCAAAATCAAATCGGTTTATAAATCCTAGTCCGCAGATTGCGCCGCATATTATTGGTGTTAATTTGCTGTTTCGATTTTCGACGAGATAAAAAATTGCAATAAGAGCTGAGAAAATAAAAAGGTGAGTGATTTTTATTGGACTGGCAAGGAAAGCAAAAAACAAACAAGCTATTCCGGCATAAACGAACTTGGTTTTTGTTCGGAGCAAGGCGTAAATAGCGGATAATCCAGCTAGTGAAATTATAAGGTTGAATAATCTTTCGATGTAGACGCTTTGGCCAAAAATTTTAAAAATCCATCCTAATGAAAGACAATTGAGCGGAGTGTATATAGTCCAAAAATCTTTGTATGGAATTTCCCCTTGGGCGAATCTTTTTGCGCCAGTCAGAAGAACACCTTCGTCATAGATGTTTATTGCTCTGGAAAAGTTGTAAGGGCCGAGGAGTAGTTTTGTACTTATGAACAGGAATAAGCCTAAAATTGCGATAAAAAAGAGGCTCTCTAGTAAAAGTTTTTTGTACGGTAATATTTTTTTAAACAAGTTTTGTTGGCGGTTATTTTGGCTAAATGTAACATTCTTTGCAAGTCTTTGGAAGCGGTGTTGACTTAGTTCATGGATATTCGTATTCTGCCTGTATGAGAAAACTTTTTAGAAAATTGACGGACGGGGAGGGATTTTATTTTGAATTCTTTAGATATGCGGTAGTTGGATTTACGACTACGATTGTGGATTTCACGATATTATTTTCACTAACAGAATTTGCAAAGATATATTATTTGTATTCAGCGGCAATCGCTTTTTTGTTTGGACTCGTTATTAGTTATTTGCTCAGCGTGAATTGGGCATTCAAAAAAAGATCTATAAAGAACGTGAAGGTGGAATTTATTATTTATTGTTTGATCGGCGTTGCTGGACTTGCCTTAACGGAAATGGGGCTTTGGTTCTTTACGGAAAGATTGCATATCTATTATATGTTTTCGAAGGTGATGGCGGCTACGATTGTGTATTTGTGGAACTTTTTCATGAGGAAGTACGTGTTGTTTGGGAATAAATAGAAAACTCTCAACGGGGAACGCCTACCTCTCCGCTTCAACGGGGTCCGGCTCTTTTTTCTCGAAAGTTTTGCTCCTGACCGTCGCAACTTTCAGCGAAAAAAGTCCTGCGCTTCCCCACCTACGGCGGGTTCGCTTCGGAACGCCTACCTCTCCGCTTCACAAAAAAAGCCCCTTGATAAATCAAAGGGCCTTTTCGAAAGAATGTATCAGACTATCTAACAGCATCCTTCAATGATTTTCCTGCCTTGAAAGCTGGAAGCTTCATTGCTGGGATCTTGATTTTCTGACTTGGGTTTCTTGGGTTTACACCTGTGCGAGCCGCTCTCTTTGAAATGCGGAATGTGCCGAAACCTGTGATTGTTACGTTTTCACCTTTTTTAAGGCTCTTTGTAACTGATCCTAGAACTGATTCTAGAACCTCACCTGCAGCTTTCTTTGTAACTCCAGCTGCTTGTGCTGCTGTAGCCACTAAATCTTGCTTTGTCATAATAGACGTGGGTTAAGGAAATAATTTAAATAGAGAATAATAAATTTGAATTTTCCTGATTAGAATGAGAAATTTCCCCTATTTCTCGAAAAGCCTACGTGCATTATATGGCTTTGTTTTTTGAAATCAAGCGATTTAAAACTTGACAATCGCTTAATACAGGGAAAACTAGCCCTTTTTGATGGAAAAAATATTGTTTTTTGGCTTGTTTAAGCCGTTCTCAAATTTTGTTGCAAACGATTTTAATATGTTTCGTTATCTACAAGCCGTTTTCTTTATGTTAGAAAAAATATTTTTGACAAGCGCTTAAAAGGCGATAACAATGGTGTGGTAAAAATTCATACAACTTTTAAATTATTTTTATGTCTGAAAATTTAGTAATAGTGGAGTCTCCTGCAAAAGCGAAGACCATTTCGAGATTCTTGGGAAAAGATTATAAAGTGCTTGCTTCGATGGGGCACGTTTGTGATTTGCCTAAATCAAAGATGGGTATCGAAATTGAAAACGATTTCAAACCCAGCTATCTGATTTCGGTGGATAAAAAGAAAGTGGTGAAGCAACTGCAGGACGAACTTAAGAAAGCAAAAAAACTTTGGATCGCGACTGATGAGGACCGCGAAGGAGAGGCTATTGGATGGCATTTAATGGAGGTTTTAAAAGTTGCTAAGTCGAAAATTCCAGCAAAGAGAATCGCTTTTCATGAGATTACCGAAAAGGCTATTAAGGAAGCTTTGCAACATCCTCGCGATATTGATCAAAATCTTGTAGACGCCCAACAAGCGCGTAGAGTTTTGGATAGGTTGGTGGGTTATGAACTTTCTCCTTTATTATGGAAGAAGGTGAGATACGGGCTTTCCGCAGGACGTGTGCAGAGTGTGGCGGTGCGTCTTGTAGTAGAAAGAGAACGCGAAATTCAAGCATTCAAAACTGATGAATACTGGAGCATTACCGGTTTATTCGAAAAAGAAGATAAAAAATTAAGCAAATTGCAGAAGAGTTTCGAAGCTTCTTTGCGTGATTATAAAAAAGAAAAGGTTGAAATTAAAAATGAAAAACAGGCGAAAGATATTTTGAAAAATCTAGAAGGATCGAATTATGAAATTACAAACATTGAACAAAAACAGGTAGTAAAAAGTCCAGCTGCACCATTCATTACTTCTACTCTTCAACAGGAAGCATCTCGAAAACTTGGCTTCTCTGTGAAGAAAACGATGATGATTGCTCAGCAACTTTATGAAGGTGTGGATACTGGAAGTGGCGAAACAGGTCTTATTACTTACATGAGAACTGATAGTGTGAATTTGTCTGATTTTGCTTTGGGTGTGGCGAAAGAAGTAATTGGAAAACATTTTGGAAAAGAATTTGTGTTGGATACTCCGCGAAAATATAAAGGAAGAAAAGGGGCGCAAGAAGCGCATGAAGCTATTCGTCCGGTCGATTTAACTTTGCATCCTGATCAAGCTGAAAAATTCTTAACAAAAGATCAGGCGAGAATTTATGATTTAGTTTGGAAAAGAACAATTGCTTGTCAGATGAAGGAGGCAATTTTGGAAAGAGTGGCCGCTGAAATCACGGCTGCAAGGGAAAAAGAGTCTGTTGCGACATTTGTGGCGACAGGACAAACCGTAAAATTTCCAGGATTTATGGAGGTATATATGGAAGGAAAAGATTTGGAAGAAGAAGAAAAACAAGACGGTGAAAAATTCTTGCCAGCGCTTGCTGAAGGCGAAAAAGTTTCTTTGGAAAAATTGGTAGATGAGCAACATTTTACAAAACCACCAGCAAGATATACGGAGGCGTCATTGGTGAAAAAATTGGAGAGTGAAGGCATTGGTAGACCGTCTACTTATGCGCCAACAATTTCAACAATCATGACTCGTGGATACATTGAAAAAGATGGAAAAGCTTTGAAACCGACCGATGTGGCAATGGTGGTGACGGATGTTTTGGTGGCGAATTTTAAGGACATTGTGGATTATCAATTTACTGCGGAAATGGAAGCGAAGTTAGATGAAATTGAGGAGGGAAAAAGGAAATGGGTGCCTGTAATTCGTGACTTCTACGTGCCGTTTAACAAGAATGTGATTGAAAAAGACAAGACTTTAAAAAAATCAGATATCGTGAACGAAGAGAGTACGGAAATTTGTGACAAATGCGGATCAAAAATGATTATTAAATTGGGAAGATTTGGAAAATTTTTGTCATGCAGTAATTATCCAACATGTAAAAACGCAAAGCCTTTGAAGAATGGTGAAGGTGGGCATATGGGGAAAGACGAGGGTGAACAAACTCACGAACAACAATTGGAATCCAAAGAAGTTCAGGAATTGAAAAAGAAATTCAAAGATAAAAAATGCGAAAAATGCGGAGGAGCTATGGAAATAAAAAATGGAAAATACGGACCATTCTTAGGGTGTGGAAATTATCCAACTTGCAAAAATATTGTTTCCATAACGGTATTTTCTGGCGTAAAATGTCCAAAATGTGGAAGTGGCCAATTAGTAGAAAGACGAACCAGAAAGGGCGGAAGAGTATTCTGGGGCTGCAATAAATATCCAAAATGCAAATTTGCAACATGGGACAGACCTCTGGAAAACACTAAAGATGGCAAAGGAATAATTGTGGAGAATAAAAGTGGCGAAAAATTCACGGTCGGTGCAGACGGAAAAAAAGAGGGAGAAGAGGAGTAGAAAGTTGAGGAGAGAAAACATTTGTTCTTTCCTAACTTTGTGCTAGATTTAAAGCTAGTTAATACTCTTATTCCTAATGAATTTTCTATGTATAAGAAAAACGTTTTATCTTACGTGGCGAGGATGATGATTTTTGCTGTGTTGGCGAGCGCAATTTGGGGCGGAAGTGCGATGGCGCGTGCACCTCAGCCACATCATTGGTTGACACTAGGCGTTAGTTCAAACACGATTACTCCAGGCGTGCCAATAACAGTAACCGTAACCGCGGTTCCGCAATATTCGGATGATTATATTGATGCAGATATAGGCGTAATAGGCACTACTGATTATTCCTTGACCGCTGATCCAATAAATATACCTGAGGGTGACCCAAGTGGATCAGCTCAATTTTCGATTCCTGCTAATTATTCAGGACCAAATACAATTACTCTTCAAATAGCGGGTTATTCTGCAGATCCTACTCAGGTTATGCTCGATACGCCTTCATCTCAGACGATTACGGTAGCAGCCCCAGTTGTCCTGACTCCAACCATTTCAGCTTCTTCTGCAATGGTTATTCCTGGGAAAGACGTGACTTTTTCAATTCAATTCCCGAATGGAGCCAAGGCAACGCAGGCAAAATCGTATGGATTGAGATTTGAAGGAAGTGCGGCTATAAGTTCATATTCTCCTAAATTTGTTGCGAACGATTACGATGTTGTTCCTCTAACTTATTCTCCGGTAAATTTTAAGGTTGGAGAGGGTAAAAAAACGGTAACGGCGACGACCTCTTTTAAGCTTGGAGCAAGTAAAACAATAGAAGCGGTTTTACTCGATAATGGAGTAGAAATTAGTAGAGCTATAGTAACTTCGACAGATGGTGCGGGGGCATGTATTGGCGGAATCGCGGGGGAAACCAGCAAAGCTGCAGAGGCTCAAAAAGATCATGGAATTTCAAATTTTAGTTCGCACGAGGACGTTGATTGGGACAAAATAGGAACTCCTTCGAAGACAGTAGATTTGTCTATTATCGGGCAGGGGACGGGATATGCTCCTGCAAAGGAGCAGTCAGCTTGTGTTACCACAAAAGTGGGCAACAGCAATCCTTTGAAAGGCTATGTTTGGAATACAAATCTTGGATTTATATCTTTGTTTTGTGATGGAGATAACGTGAGCACTCAAGGCAATAATTTGGGAATAGAGTGCGGAATATATAATTATGGGGTAAAAGTGGGCGAGGCTACTGACGACACTAGAAAGCTTACGGGAGAAGCCTGGAATCCTGCTTTTGGATACATTTCTTTTAGTGGAGAATACGATAATGGGGCTGGAGTCTCTGGAGACTATGGAGTTATAGCAACTAAACAGGCGGGCACTAACAGATGGAGTCTTTCTGGTTATGGCTGGACGCAGGCTGGAGTTTATTTGGATTTTACAGGCGGAACAATCGAGATTCCGACAGAGGATTCTCTTTGTAATATTGATACGGCTGGTTGGCCTTGTTGTCTTGAGCCAACGCCAGAGATTTGCGAGCCTTTAGCGTGTGGTGGGTGTAATGCGGCTCAGTTGGCGGATCCTACAAATGCAGCATGTTATTGTTGTGAGGCTGGAGAAGGATATCTAACTGACTCTCCTGTTTGCGAAGTCCCTCAGTGTTTACCACCTATCGATGACGTAGCATGTTGTGTTCTACCTGAATATACAAATGATCTACTTTGCAAAAATGACCCTCTTTATTGCAAACTTGTTTCGGGTGGGGATCTTTGTGTAGAGTTTTCTCCTGAACCTACCTTTGTGGATTCAGAAAGTTTACCATATTTTCCTGTTGCGGATTGTAGTGATGGGTATGGGATGGAATTATTTTTAAGGAATGCCGCTGGTGATCCAAAAGATCTAACCAATGAAACTATTAATTTGGAGTTTGTGTGGACGGATACGGTGAAGATTGATCAAACAAGTCCTTCGGTAGGGGAGCCTTTTGCTGGCGAAAGTCCGTTTACAGAGGTTGGTAGCGGAGGAGGTGTTGCCTTTAAACCGACGACGATTTCAATAACTTCTGCGAATTTAAATGAACCGAACAAATGGATTGAGAAGGTTAGCGGCGAGACTGGGCATTACAAATTAACGGATGAGAAAAAAATTAAGTCTTGCGCGCCAACAACTGCTGGAAATGTATCTATAATTCAAACTATTCTAAATGATGTGACGGGATTTAACTCTGTGTTTGATAATGAGAAATTTTTTGGGAAAACGTTTGCGGCACGAAACGATTTAAAGTTGGAAAGAATTTTGTACGAGGTAATTACTCCTGGGGCGCCAGGGCAGGATGCGGATACTGTTGGCGGAAGCGTTACTCCGTATGATGCTCCAGCCTATTTTAAATTTAAGCCATGGTTGGAGGTGTCAAAACTAGAAACTACAGATCTAAAAGATGCAATAGCGGGATATAGAGATATCCCCGTGAACGTAAATGTAGGACTTAGTAGAAACTCGAGTAAGCTTTTTGATAAAGCAAATCCAAAAGTTGAGTTGACGCTTGGGTATAGCGGCAAGGCTGATATCAGTTGTGATCAGAATGTCGAGACCGCTGGCAAAAAATTCGGATTTTTGTTAGAGGCCACCAATGATTTAATTGCTCAACCTAGCTGTGACTCCACAAATCTTATTCCTTCAGCGGTATCACCTTGCAAAGTTAGTAAAGGCATGGGCGTAAATGGAAGCGATGTTCCATTGAAGTTTGTAGGGACAACTTCTACTTTAAAAATAACGCCTCAATTGCCAGGGACTCCAGCTGTTCCACAGGCCATTTGCACCAAAATTGATTCGCCAACTTTGAATAGTACGATTAGTTACAATATTGAGGACAAAGAGATCAAGTATTATTCAAACAAACTTCCTAGAATAGAACGTGGAGTTTTGGATAACTTTGCGGCGATTATTCATGGGACGATTTATTCAGCGATGGTGTTCTCTGCAGATGTTACCGATAATTTGTCTCCTTCAGGAAGTCAGGTCTCCAATATCGTTAGAGATACCGCTCATCGACAGGTGACGAAATATGTGAAGGGAGGGAAGGATATGGAAACAATGACAAAACAGGATATTGTAAGCGGTGATGACACACAAAAATGCATAATTAAAGAGGATATGAGCGTTATGGGTGGCACGGGTTGCTCCAGCAGTCGTTACAAACTGGCAATCCTTGTAGGAGAAGAGAAGGCAGATTATTTCTATGGAGTGGACGTGGTGCTTGGAAAAATAGAGTCAACAATAGAGTCGAGAGTATTGCCATCCGAATCAGCGTTTGAATATATTGGAAAAAGGATTTTGGTGGTGGAGGGGGGAAACGTGTTGATAAATAAAAATGTTTACGATGAAGACGAGGCTTTTAACGGGAAAAGCCAACTCGTGATAGTGGCTTTGAGTGCAAAGGATAATACCGGTAAAAACGTTGGTGGAAATGTATACATTGCCGACGATGTAACGACTCTTTCTAACGTGGCGATTGTGGCGGATGGATCCATGTTGCCCTTCCCGATGGTTACGGACTCTAACAATGTTTTTAGTCAACTAAAGGATAATAGTCCCGAATTAAAAAATCTCAATGCTTTCTATAGCGGAAGTCATCAAGAGAGTTCGCAGTTGTTTATGAAGGGAGCTGTTTCCGCAAAGACCAGTATGGGAATTTCGAGTCTGGTTGATAAAGGGCGTCATTTGAATGGTGCTTACGAGGCCGTAGATAGTATTCTAAGCTCAATGTATTACGACTGGAATGCGTTTAGATTGTATAGAGGTGGAGTGTTTGACACTGCTGTTAAGGACTCCGAAGGCGTCAATATCGATAACTGTCCGGTTGGGCTTGTCGTGGATTTAGCCTGCGGAAAGTGTTTGACCGTAGATGAACAATTGATGCTTTCAAACGATATCAACGCGGATGTTTGCGGAGAGCCTGTCTCAAATGAGAGCTATGGAGATCAGCCGTGTGTGAGAAATCCAGACTTGTCGAAATGTGACGGAATACAGGCGGCGGTGGGGTTGATTACTGTGAAAGTGGCTACTTCATCAACTGAAGTTGTAGAGGTGCCTAAAATGGGAGATTTGCGTTCTGGTAGACCGGCAGACGTAGGAACAGAATCTCTACTCTCTCGTTCAAGCAAACCGTTCTATCTGTATTATTCACCAATCACGTCGGCGATGTTGAACGCAGAAGGGAATTAGGATTTGTACCAGTCGAGGCTGACGTCAGGATATTTATTCAATTCAGAAACCATAATCGCTTGAATCTCATTCAGGCGATTATTTGTATCCGCCTCAAAACGGAGAGTCAAGTTTGGGCTTGTGTTTGAGGCACGAATGGCTCCCCAAGAATTTTCGTCGAAGTTTATACGGACGCCATCAATGGTGATGCATGGATAAAGTTTTGTAAAATGATCCTGGAGATTTTTTATTATTTCAAATTTTTTGTCGTCAGGACAATGAGCTTTGAATTCGGGAGTGGTGAAAACTTTTGGTAAATCATTGAACATTTCAGAAAGAGGAGTCTCTGAATTCGAAATGATTTGGGCGATTTTTCCAGCGGCCAATAACGCGTCGTCAAAGCCATAATAATTCTCTCCGAAAAACAAATGTCCCGATACTTCTCCAGCCAAAGGAGCTTTTAATTCTTTCATTTTGGCCTCAATAAAGCTGTGGCCAGTCTTACTCATCACTGGTTCGGCGCCGAGTTCTTGCATGCGATTTATGATTGCCTGAGAAACTTTTATATCAAAAACAATCTTTGGATTTTTTACGCGAGTGAGTAAATCTTTTGCCAAAAGCAGTAACATAAAATCGGAAGAATACATGTGCCCTTTTTCATTCACAACACCAACACGATCGCCGTCGCCATCGAATCCAATTCCGAAATCAGCGTGTTCTTCGAGCACTTTTTTAATCAAATCTTGCATGTTGTGGAGCTCCTCAGGATTGGCTTCGTGATTAGGGAAAGTGCCGTCGAGCTCTGTATATAATTCGACAACTTCGTGTCCAAGTGAACGTAAAAATTCTGGAGCAAAAATGCCGGCAGTTCCATTTCCGGTGTCGACAACTATTTTTAATTTTCGAGAAATTTGGAAACGAGATTTTAAGTCTTCGAGATAATCTGGGCGAATGTTTTGTTGAGAAATTGTTCCAAGTTTTTCTGATGTGACTAATTTTTCTGATTCAATTATTTTTTTAATTTCTTGCAACTCATCACCGCAAATTGAGTGAGCATTTTTGGTAACAGTTTTAATTCCGTTGTATTCTTTTGGATTATGACTAGCCGTGATGTTTGTGGCGGAGTCAAAATCAAGAGCGCAAGAGGCCCAATATATCATTGGTGAAATTGCTAGTCCGACGTCGACAACGTCGATTCCAGCCTCGGAAACACCTTTCGTAAAAGCTCTTTGTAATTTTTCGCCGGTTAGGCGATTGTCGCGTCCTACAGCCATGTTTGCTGTATTGTATTTGGCTTTCAAGTATGTTCCGGTACCTTTTCCAATTAAATAGACGGATTCTTCTGTTAAGTCGGCAGGTTTGTCGGATCCTTCGGAATCGGCGATACCGCGAATATCATAAGCACGAAATATGTGTGGATTGATCATGGTGAGATTTTTTAGTAAGCGCTGTTGAACTTTGTAGTGTCGATAGTATCCTTGATTGTTTTTATTCTATCAACAGCTTTCCATTTTTCTATTTTTTGAACAACAGCTTTGGGAACTAAGTGTTTCCATGGTTTATTTTTCAAAATTGCTGTGCGAATTTTTGTGGCACTGATTGGTAAAATTCTTTTTAGGCGAATAATCTCCGGAGCGTACGGAACTTTCTCTGTTTGTCTAAAATATTTTCCTTCGTAGCATGCTCTGATTAATTTCGAACCGGTGTAAACGCGCGTGTATGGAGGAACGTATGTGTTCACATGATTGACCCAAAGTGCATAATTGAAAATATTTCTGACTGGAATTATGCAATATTTGTCGCAAGGGATTTTGGCTTCCTTCAGGCTTTCTTCGATCATTTGAAATCTCTCGGCCGCAGTGAAAGGATTCTGAGGAAGATAGTTTTGTTCGGCACTGCCAATTGCAATAATAACTCTCTCGTTTGTTTTGAGAATTTTTTTGATCACGCTCAAATGTCCCTTGTGAAACGGTTGAAATCTTCCTAAAAATAAGGCTGATTGCATAGTGCAAAATTATTTCAGCAGAATTATATATGGAGGAACAAGCTTGTGTCTATTTAATTCCATCAGTCTGAATATTTTGAGGACAGAATTTGGGTTGATTCCTTTACTGATAATTTCTTCTTTCGCTAATCCTTTCTCGAGATGTTTGAGAACTGGATCGATTTCTTTGTAAGTTAAACCGAGCTCTTCTTCATCAGTCTGGCCGGCATAAAGTTCTGCTGACGGAGCCTTCGTCAAAAATTCATCAGGAAGACCAACATATTCTGCTAGCGCATAAACTTCTTCTTTAAGTAAGTCTCCGATAATCTCAATGTCCGCGCCGAGATCGCCGTATTTTGTGCCATAGCCAAGCGCTAATTCCGTTTTGTTTGAAGTGCCGATTACGAGAGTGTTGTTTGTGTTTGCGAAGTTATAAAGCAAAATCATTCTGATACGAGCCTTCATATTTATCTGAGCAAGTTCATTTGGTTGCCAAGGAAGAGTGACATAGTCAGTCAGAAATTTGTTGATGAAAATGGTGTGGTACTCGACCTTCATAAATTCACACAAAGTTTTGGCATGAGAGATGTTTTCCTCTGAAGAAATGCCTTTTTCCGGCATCAAAAGTCCTGTGACTCTTTCTGGACCAAGGGCGTCGACGACAAGTTTCAAGCAAAGGGCGGAGTCAACTCCACCACTTACGCCGATGACGGCTTTATCAATTCCGGCAAGCCTGAAATATTTTTGAATACCCGCGATCAATTTTGTGTAAGTGTTGTGCATATATTTGTAAAATCAAGATAGGGGGTCATTATAAAGAAAAACGCTAAATAAGGAAAGGGGAGGATGTTTTGCTAGTCCCTTAGCTCTTTTATGGCGCTGTCGATGTCGCGTTTTTGGTCGCGCTTTTTGAGGCTGTCGCGTTTGTCGTAAAGTTTTTTACCACGACAGATTCCGACAGAAACTTTGATTAGGCCTTTTTTCAAATAGACTTCGAGGGGGATTGCAGTGACTCCTTTTTGGCTAATGGCGCTGTCTATTTTGAGAGTTTGTTTTTTGTGGAGGAGGAGTTTGCGGCGGCGAGTTGGATTGTATTCTTTGCTTGAAGAGAATTTGTAACGAGAAACGTGCGCTTCATTCAAAAAAGCGGTTTCATTTGTGACTTCTACATATGAGCCCTTGAGATTCATCTGACTATCTCGAATCGATTTCACTTCTTCGCCAGTCAAAACAATCCCTGCTTCAAAGGCTTCCAGAATTTCGTAGTCGTGAAAAGCTTTCTTGTTTTTGGAAAGAGAAATTGTGTCTGGATTACTTTTGCGCATTTGGGGCGGTAGTAGTTGGCGGTGGTGCGGTTGGCGAGCCTGGTGCTGTTGTTGGTACGGCTTTTGCAGCTTCAGCAGCAGCAATCTCTTCAGCTGTTTTTAGAGTAAAAGTTCTGGCAATGCTATACAACATATCTTTGTAAGCCTCCCAGTTTACTGCGCCAATATTGAAAGAAAGAGTCCAAACGTCATCTTTGTTTCCTAGGATTGTAGCAACAAGTACGTTGAAGTTTGTACCACGTTGCATGACTGCCGCTTCAATGAAGCGAGCATCTTTGCCATTTATTTTTTCGCTGGTTTCTTTTGTTATTTTTATTCCAGGGAGCAGTTTTGCTAGAGTGTTTTTTAGATAAACGTTATATCCTAACAGAGTTCTTTTGTTTAGGGTGTCGTAGGTAATAGCGTAGTAACTTCTGAAGTTGATTTTATTCAAAGCTGGGTCAGTAATTTGTTCGTTGATGTAGGCAATTGTAGCGGAAGTTCCTGGCATTGGATTTATTCCAGCCCATCCAGCTGGCATACCAATCGAGAAATCTTTTTCATTTAGGACACGGTCTTTTTTTAATTGTTCCATAATTTTTGCTTCCTTCTCGGCAACTTCTCTTTTTTCCAAAACTGTTTCAATTTTTGGGATGTAGGAGCCGATAATAATGCCTGCAGAGAGAGTGATGAGGAGGATAAGCCCCATCGCTATGTTGTTTTTTTTGAGAGCCATAATTTTTTAAAAGTTATTAATTAAAATATTTTTTTGATGCCTTGCCACCAGTCGTTCGAATTTGATTTGGCGAGATCTTTTAGTAATTTTTTTGCTGACTTGGTTTTTATCAATTTGGCAATATTGTTTATCCAATCTTGAGCGAATTTGTGTCCTTTTTCAATATATTCTTTAGCGGTGATGGCTTGTTCGAGCAGGTCGGCGTCTTTTGCGATGCATCCTGCTACGGTTTTTTGCATTTCTGTTTCTTCCCAAAATCTATAAATTTCTTTGCTGAATTCAGGCAGTTTTGAGAGCTGATCTTTTACCGCTTGGCTTTCGTCTACCTTGATATACCTGTTGGCAATTTTGTGAATATCTCCCACGCGGCATTCTGCTACGTCATGAAAAACCAGCATCGTGGAGATTTCTTCAGGGTTTTTGTAATGTTCTAGTTTTGCCAGAAAGAAGCCAATCTGAGCGGCGCGAAGACTGTGGTCGGCGACACTTTCAGGATGAGTGATTCCGATTGTGCGCCATCCTTCATGCTTAATTCTGCGGAGCTGGCCTAGTTCAAAGAAGAAATTTAAAAGTTCCTTATTTTCTTTATTCATGATTTTTTAGGCAGATCTTTTTTACGTAACTTTGCGAGGAATATTGTAACTTTAAAGATCAAAATTAGCAAAGTGAGCCAGAATAAGCCCAAAGAAAAGCCCGCCATGACGTCGCTGAACCAATGAACGTTTAGATAAATGCGACTGAATCCTATCAAAACAAATAGGGCAATACAGCCAAAGATGAATAGTTTTTTCAGGATTGGATTTTTGATATCGTCCTTGAAAGAATAGAGAAGAAGTGAAAAGAAAATTGTGGACATAGTGGTGTGTCCGCTTGGGAAACTATAGTCGGAAACTTGGATTAGAGAGTTGTCCGGACGAAGTCTTTCGCCGATGGATTTTATTATTTCTACGGTCAAAATGCCGCCACCCATGCCGAGTAAAAGAAGTGCAGCGTTGTATTTTTTCTTTGCCATCATGAGGCCTGCAAATAAAGCGATGGAGAGAGTGATGATGTTTATCAGGCCTCCAATATTTGTGATGAAAATCATGATTGCGTTAAGCAGGGGATTCCATAAAAGTTGAACATTTGTGTTAACCCATTGGTCGATATTTACAATGAATCCTTTTTCAAAAACTTCGTCCGCTATCTCCGAAAATGCATATAAAGAAATGATACAAATGGAGAGTGCGTATAGGTGATATTTTTTGAAAAGATGCTGTTGTTTGTTGATGAAGCGATAAATGTAAACAATGATGACACTTAAAATAACGGCGATGAAAAAGAGGGATCCGACGTATTTTGAGGCTATTTCGTAGCTTTGACCAAAGATATAGCCGAGCATTACAAAGGCGAATGCCCAGAGAATTCCGCCTACTATATTGTAGAGGAAGAATTTCTTTGCATCGACTTTTGATGAGCCGGCAATGAGTGGAGCGATAGCGCGGGTGATGGAATTAAATCTGCCAATAATCAATGATTTTCCGGTATGGCCGTGCATTAGTTTTTGAACTTTTTCAAAATTGCTTTCTTTGAGGAAAAAATATTTTCCATATTTAGCGATGAAGCGATAGCCATATTTGCGACCGATTAAATAACCGATGGTGTCGCCTAGAATTGCGCCTATAGATACGATAAAAATCAAAGGAGCAAAATGGAGAATTCCTAATTTCACAAAAAATCCTCCCGCAATAACGAGGGTTTGTCCGGGGATCAACATGCCGACAAGAGGCGCTGTTTCAAATAATGATGCTAGCAATAAAAGGTAATATCCCCAGTGATTTAATAACTGCTCCATGAAATCTATGGTTGTAAACTTGTTTCAGAATCGCCGTCTATAGAAATGACGACGCTTTTTATTGTGGAAAATTGTTTTAGCGTTTCGGTGATTTGAGAGCTTATTGCTCCGACTTTACATGATCCGCCAACTTTTTCTTGAAGTGCTTGGTTGAAGTCGATGTAGGCTATTCCGTTTTTAATTGAGAGGCTTTGGATTTTTACGCCGGCGTTGATTTGGTCAACGTATCCAGCGTCTTCTTCTGCTTTCGAAATTCCTTTAAGCAAGGCTTCTACAGCAGCTCTTGCAACCCCCGTTGTTTTTGGAATAATTCTGTTTATCGGATAAGTTTTGTTGCAAAACTGCATTTCTGGATCGAGTTTGGTGTTACTGAAGAAAACTTTTACAGTCATGGTTTCTACAAAAGCTTCTGTTTCGTTGGTGGTTGTAAATTTTACTGGAATGCTTACGGATTTATCGTTTGCAGGTAAGCCCGATGGATTATCTTTGGAAAGAACAAGGGTTCCTGTGCTTGTAGTTGGGGTCGAGAATGTCAGTGAGGCGGTAAATGGAACGAAATTTTCAGTCATCCAATCTCCTTGGGCCTGAGCGATTCCTTCAGCAAGGACTTTGCTATTAGCATCCAATAATTTCACAGGCGCTGATCCTTCAAAAAACCAAGGACCTTTTGCTTCGCCGCTTATTTCAAGCGGACTTGTGACTGATAAATTTGGGGTTGGAGTAGTGACTTTTATTAAGTCGGTAGAGATTGGTTTTTCAACAACTGGTTCTGGCACGACTGGCGCAACAACGATCGAGCATGCTGTCAGCGTAAACACTAATGAAGACAGCAGAATTCCCACAAAAAATTTCTTGTTCATATGGCTTGGTTTTAGAAAATACAAAAGTTGAGGCAATTTCTACTTCTTTGCTAACCCGTTGTAAACAACAACAAACAATCCGCCCAAAATATATAGAGCGATGAAGTGGAAGACTGCCATCCACAATGCACCGATATAACTAAATGAGTACCATGGGTGTAGAGGGCCGAGAAGATCAAGAAGAGGTTTTCCGAATCCAGTGAGGATAGAGGCCACCATAAAGCCTCCGCAGATAATGAAGCCGAAGAATCCCAGGGTGACGCCAAACGCAGTTGGTTTTAACATAGGATAGAGGGGTTAAGATATACAGGAGAATATTAGCACGGAGATGGAAAAATAAATAGTTTGTTGATACAATGGTTTTATGATTTTTGGAATTATTTCTTTAGCGGTGATGTGCGTGGTGGTGGTGTATCTTTGCGTAAATTGTTACCTCGCTTTTTTCGGGGTGGCGCCTTTTGTGCCGACACCAATTGTCGCTGTGCATGAAGTTTTGAAACATGCCAAAATTAAAAAAGGCGAAATCTTGTATGATTTAGGGGCTGGAGATGGCCGTTTTTTGCACTATGCGGAAAAGGATTATGGGGCTCATGCGATTGGATATGAAGTTGATCCGGGAGTTTTTTTATTGGCAAAAATGAAGCAGTGGTTGTTTGGGTGGAAAGGAAAAATGGTTCGAGCGAATTTCAAAAGTAAGGACGTAAAAGATGCGGATGTGATTGTTTGTTATATGATGACTCATAGTTTGAAAAAACTTCAGGGGTTTTTTGAAAAGCGAATCAAAGGTGGAACGAGAGTGGTTTCTTATGTTTTTGCGATTGGGGATTTGAAACCGAGGAAAATTATTCCTAGAGATAAAGAGAGAGGGATTGGGAGGATTTTGGTTTATTAAGGGCGGCTGAGGGCTGGGTGGCTGGTGTGACTGAGACGGCCGAGAGGGTCGGACTTCTTTTCGCGAAACTGTAAAAAATTCAAAAATTCAAAAAGTAAAAAAATCAGAAAATTTGGAAATTTTACTTTTTTACAAATTCACCATGGGGAGAGAGGGGCTCATGTTTTCAATTTCGTTATTTTTTCAATTCTTCAGCGGTTATTCGGACTAGTTCGCAAAGCCATTCTCTATTCTCGATTTCGTCTTCAATCAAAAAGTAGTTTTTTGCGCTTGGATAGGGAGGAAACTCTCGGGGATTTTTGATGAATTTTCTGCCAGACATGGTTGGTTTTATATAAAGCTGATTATCACAAATGAGCGCGACGACTTTATCGTCGCAATAAACTGCGCATCCGCCAAACATGTATTTATGGGAAATATATCCAGCGTCTTGGATTTGTTCAAGGATGAATTCTACGAAAGATTTGTCGAGTTTTGTCATGTTGTGTTCAATAGGGATTTCCTCTTTGCTCTACGGAAAATTTTCGCTGTTCGCGAAGCATTTTCCTTGAGCAAAGTCCTATGCTCCGGCAAACGTGCGAGTTTGCCTGCGCTCCGGACCGGAAATCTCGCTACTTAATGGCGGAGAGAGGGGGATTCGAACCCCCGAGGCTGTGACACCTACACGCTTTCCAAGCGTGCGCACTCGACCACTATGCGATCTCTCCGTATATAAACCGTATGCGAAAATACTTATAGCACGAAAGTTTCGAAACTTGTAGAGAGAGTCTTTTTGTGGCATTGTTTTCGCACAAAATAAATAAAAGATTATGGGCGAATTGATTCAGTTTTTAGCTTTCATTCTGGCATTGGTTTTCACTCTAACTATTCACGAGGCCTCTCATGCGCTTGCGGCGTATTACCTTGGTGATCCAACGGCAAAACTGGCAGGGCGAATGACTCTAAATCCAATAAAACACCTTGATCCAATTGGTAGTGTGATTTTTTTGCTGACGCGAACTATTGGCTGGGGAAAGCCAGTTCCTGTGAATCCGGCAAATTTCAAACACCCAGTTCGTGACAATGCGTTGACTGCGCTG
Source organism: uncultured Candidatus Peregrinibacteria bacterium (assembly GCA_903847465.1). Taxonomy (GTDB): domain Bacteria; phylum Patescibacteriota; class Gracilibacteria; order UBA1369; family LOWO2-01-FULL-3; genus CAINDQ01. The sequence goes on along the minus strand of CAINDQ010000146.1, from coordinate 4,878 downwards.
GCTGGTCCGATGTCGAATTTTGTTTTGGCGTTTGCTGTGGCGTTGCCATGGAAGTATCTAGGAGGCGTGATGCCGGAATTTCTTACTTTATTTTTTGTGATGACTTTTCATGTCAGTATTTATCTGGGAATTTTTAATCTATTTCCGTTTCCACCACTTGATGGTTCGAAGATTATTGGGTTGATCGTTCCGCAGAGATGGCATAGGCAATATGCGGAATATCTGCATAATGGCGTGAAATATTTTGTTGCGATAATTTTGATTGATGCTTTTATTCTGGGAGATTTGATTGGATTCTCGATTTTTGGCTACGTGATGACGTATTTGCATGATTTGATCGCAATGGTTTTGCTCTTGGGTACCTAGGGGTAGTGGTAAATTCCAAATGATAATGCGATTTCTAGTGGTGCCGACACTCACCATATGGCTTTCCCAAGCCCTTTACAAAAGGTTGGCGAAATACTAACATGTAGATGCTCTATTGTGTAAGTTAGAGTCTCAATTACTCTCTCTATCAACACACCTAAGGGAGCTTTACATTCTTTCCGGGTTTTCCTGGAGAGTGCGAGCACCCACTTGGTCACACTGGGGGTCAAGTAGTGGACATCGACGACTCAACAGAGCATTATCGTTTCCAACGATAATTAAAATCTCGCTTCTGTATGAAGCGTGGAAGGGGTGAATGCCTCTCACGCTTCTTTTGCGTAGAGGAAAGCCGTTGACTTGTAATTTGGCGGTAGTACAATTAAGTACTTACTACTTAACAATCAATCTATGGCTGAGCGTGTAGAAAAATCTCCCGAGAGGAAAGTGACTCCGCAGATCATCGACGCTTTTATAGCCGAGTTGAATAAGGGAAGGAATGCGTCGAAGAATTTCAACGGCAGTTTTCCGTCTGAACCGGGAATGCCCTCTATTTCTGGGGAAGGTTCTTGTATGCCGATGATGAGGATTTTGCAGTGGGCATATGATTATACTGGAGCAATAACAGCTTTACAGGATTTAAAGGCTCTTGTGGCAAAAGATGCTGTCGAGGAAAATTTGCGCGGAGATCATGGACCAATGTTTAGATTCGTATATGCCTATATTAGCGATCCGAATTTGATTGAAAAGGAAGTGGCTCATCTGAATGAATGGGCGGCGGATAATAAGGCTCGGCGTCCTCATGCGGTAAAGGAAGCTTCTTCGAACCAAATGAAGCCCCAAACATTTACGGATTGGCCGAAAAATGAGGCGAAAAATTGGTTTGATAAGTTCGTTGATGATTGGCTGTAGAGAGCTCGGAGTTAAGGCGATCGTTGCGGGTTGACAGACGCTGTTTTGTCTTGTACAATAGCCGTCTGTAATATTTGAATGATGGCTGGAAAAACAACAAAAGAAGGTGGCTTGCCGGAAGTGGAGGATGGCGTGCCTGGAATCGAAGGTGGCTTGTCTGAAGCGGAGGATGGCGTGCCTGGAATCGAAGAGGGCTTGTCTGAAGCGGAAAATGGCGTGCCTGATCCTCATGATGCCGCTGGTTGGGATGAGGCTCTTGAAGTACGAGAGGAATTATATGGGGACATGATCGATGATTGTGCTAGAGACTTCGCTCCGCGAGAAGGATTGCCTGAGGACTTGCAACTTATTCAGCAAAGACTTTTGGATACTTTGCAATTTGGCGTGGAGGAGGTGGACGTAAGGGCTCTTTTGGCAGGGATACCTGAGAGAGAGTTGCATGCTTTTGGGATGGGGTTAAAGATTGTACAGTTGTCGAGTTTTTGTAGGGGAAATTGTAAATTTTGCGCCGCTAGTGCGAAGCCTTATGGTAAAAATAATAGGCAAGTTTTGGAGCCTGAATCGTTGATGGCTTTTCTCAATCAGTTTCATCCAACTTTTGGAAAAATCACTTTGTATGACGCTTCGGATCCGTGTGATTATCCTTGGATTTTGGAATTGGTAACTTTTTTAGAAAATAATCCTGATTATACGGAGATAAATATTTTATCTAGTTGTCCTCCTGGTGGGGAAGAAGTCTTTAAAGCTTTGATGGGTGGGGATTTTAGGAAATTAAAAATGCAATTATCTTTGAGTGGTCAAAACAGGGAAAGGTTAACGCAAAATGGAATTTTGGATTGGATAAGTGAGGAGCATAGAATGAATTATTCCGGAAGAATGCTGATCAAGCCTGTGCGTGAGGTTGGTATTGGGAAGCTGCATGTTCCGGGTACTTTAGCGGCGGGATTTGCTTGTGAAGATGAAACAATTTTGAGTCCAGATGGTGCGATGATTTCCGAGTATCATATTTCTTCCGACTTGTATCCAAACGAGGGAAATATAAAACCTCTTTCTGAAGTGAAACGCGTTTATACGAGTATGCCATTTCCAAACTTTACGATGGGTGGAATGATGATGAATGGGCCGAGAATATACAATCCGGAATCGTATTATTATGATTTGGACGATGGTCATAATTTCAAAACTGTCACAGCCCTGAGACATTTAGTTGCTTATTTGTATTCTGTCGCAGAAAATTTAGGGAAAGGATGTAGTTATAGTTTTGCCATGGAGGATAATTGGGAGAAGATAATGAAAGCTTTGAGGAGTGCAAATTTTGAAATGCCGAAAGATGAAAGAGAAGCGGCTTTTTATAAAAAAATTGTCAGGGAGTTGCTTGATAATATGAAACTTTTTGTGGAGGGGGATTATGGCCGATTTTACCCCGAAGGAAGGCTTTTAATGGATTGGTCTGCTAATGAAACTGGAACTTATAAACAATTGATAAGAAGGATTTATAGAGAGGTTCAAGAGTATGAAAAATTGTTAACAGATAGATAAAATGAGAGGAAGACCTGATGAACAAAAAGTTATTTTAGAGACATATGCTCTCGCGGGAGATGGAGAGATGGCGGCTTGTAAAAAGGGTGCATGTGTAGATCCTTGTTGTGGGCCTAAATTTCATGAACCGACAGGAACTATTTATACCACTACGCTTTTGAATGCGGCAGAATTTGGGGTGCAGGAGAGAATTGCGGTGCCACCTTTGTCTAGACTTGGAGTGGACATGAGGACTGTGGAATGGGAAGAAACTGGAGAAACGGGATTAGTTATTCCGAAGAAAAAAGTTGTGATCAGTGATTGTTTGAATGTTGATGGTGGTTGTAAGTTGCAGGTAGATGGTAGGAGAGGGAAGCCTTTGACCTGCAGATTGTTTCCTTTTACTTTGGACGCAAAAATGCCGATAGCAGTATCTTGTCCGGAGTTTCTTTCGATTGCTGAAAACGCAGAATTGATAGAACGTATTAAGGATGTAAGGAGAAGGCTTGGACTTAGAGACAACGAGGAGTGGCAAAGAAATCTGGATGAGACTATTCGGAAGGGAAGGGCTTTGTAAATAAGGTTTTGACTAAAACGGGGGATGTCTTGTATTATGACCGCCTATTATTTTGTATATGAGTGAAAGAGAGAATCCGAGAATTTTGCTCACCGGTGTACCCGGCGCTAGCACTTCTCCATTTGCGATGAATTTTGCACAGGCCCCACAGGGACCTGTTTTAAATGATAGTTTGCCGATTCCGGAAGCTGTTCGTGCAAAAGTGGATGCGGTTTTTAAGTATATGTTCAATCCGATGGACGAGCAGGTGCATGCTGGAATGGCGGTGATGCAGCAAAATCTGGCAGTGGATGTGCCGGATGCGAAAGTGGAAGTTTTGGATTTTCCGGAGGAAGCGGATGTCTTGGAAATGGTTGCGGGGAATTGGTATGACGTGGTGGGAATTTCGATTGGGTCTGAGCCTTTGATAATGAAGGCTACGGAATTTGCGGAAAAAGTGCGAGCGAGGAGCAAAAATAGACAGGTGCAAGTTGTTTTTGGAAATTACGGAGCTGCTGCTGGAAAATTGGCGGGAATGATTAAGCCTAAAGATGGAGAGGTGCTGTGGCATACTCCGGAAGAAAGGAAAGGTCTTGAAGAAAATGATATGCCTGCTTATAGAGGTGAAGGAATAAGAGATTTTGAAATTTATTTGAAAACGATTGGGCTTGCTCCTGAAGATTTGGATCCGGATGGCCCAAAAATTTCTCATCCTGCTCCACATATAATAGTTCAGCCTAAAACTGCGCTGGGGAGATTTGTGGTTGAAAAGTTGGGACTTAGCAGTCTTCCGAAAGATTCGGCTTCACTTGTAGTTTCGGTTGGATGTCCGAACAGATGTTATTTTTGCAATACTGCCAAAATGATGGGTGGAGCGAAGTTGGATTTTTTGAAAACGGCTGAAGAAGTTTTTGAAGAACTTTGTCGTTATATGGATTCGAGAGGTGAACCTGATGACACGATGCCAGGGCTTAATGTGACGATTTTGGATGAAAATTTTACGAGACCGATGGATAAAATGGTAAAACTTTGTGAGTTAATAAAAGAATCCGGCCGAGATATTCGGTTTATGGTTTTTGGAGATATAGCCGGACTGCACAAATATTTACAAGAGCATGGAGATTTCCGTGAATTGGTAAGGGGTGGACTTATGACTGTGTGGATGGGTATTGAATCCAAGGTTGATGTGTTCAACAAGAGGGCAGGAGCAACACCAGAAGATGTGGAAAGAATTGTGAAAGAATTGCAGAAGGTTGGAATCGTTGTGATTGGATCATTTATGGTGGGGTTGCCGATTCATACGGAGGAGGTTAAGCCGGTGGTGCACGATAGGTTTTCTACCGCAAAAGCAGCTTTGCACGCTCAAGGACTACGTTTGGTCGGAGGTGATTCAGGCGATGAAGAAGACGAAGATCATGGAGATGGTAGCTGGACCGAGTCTGCTTCAGAAAAAGACCTACATGGTTCGGTGCTTGGGGCCGTAGGCTCAAATGTAAGAATGAATATTCATGACGATGCTAGGTGGTCGA
>CAINDQ010000145.1 GCA_903847465.1 uncultured Candidatus Peregrinibacteria bacterium | reverse complement strand
GATTAGATACCCTGGTAGTCCACGCCTTAAACTATGAATACTAGGTGTTAGAGGATTCGACCCCTCTAGTGCCGTCGCTAACGCATTAAGTATTCCGCCTGGGAAGTACGGTCGCAAGATTAAAACTCAAAGGAATAGACGGGGACCCACACAAGCGGTGGAGCATCTGGTTTAATTCGATAATAAGCGAGGAACCTCACCTAGGCTTGACATCCCAAGAATCCCTTGGAAACAGGGGAGTGCCTCACGGAACTTGGAGACAGGTGCTGCATGGTTGTCGTCAGCTCGTGCCTTGAGGTGTTCGGTTAAGTCCGTAAACGAGCGCAACCCATGTCATGTGTTGCATATTTCACATGAGACTGCCGATTCAAAGTCGGAGGAAGGTATGGATGACGTCAAATCAGCATGGCCCTTATGCCTAGGGCGACACAGGTGCTACAATGGGCAGTACAACGGGTAGCAATATCGTAAGATGGAGCCAATCCCTAAAGCTGCTCTCAGTTCGGATAGAGGGCTGAAACTCGCCCTCTTGAAGCTGGAATCGCTAGTAACCGCGCATCAGCCATGGCGCGGTGAATAAGTTCCTGGGTCTTGTACTCACCGCCCGTCACACTATGAAAGGTAGGAGTGCCCGAAGTGCCCTTAGCAAATGAGCGGGGCCCTAAGGCAAAACTACTGATTGGAGTGAAGTCGTAACAAGGTATCCGTAGGAGAACCTGCGGATGGATCATCTCCTTTCTAAGGAGAACCCAGATTTTGAACTTCGGTTCAATTTCTACGGTCGAATTCTGTTAATATTTAGCAGAAAAGTCCAATTTCTCTATTACATCGTTGATGCTTAAGGAAGCATGGAACATCGCACGAGCGGTGTTTTTTTGTGCTCTTGACAAAGGTGCTCTTTTAAGGAATAATCGCCGCCAATTTGTTTAACGAGATATGTATGGCTGTATTTGTTTATTCTAAAGAAGATGGTGTTCCTATTCAAGATCAAGAAAGGTTGTTGGATGATATGAAGGAATCAGTTGGGACTAATTATTCGCCAGAAGTTGCGGATGAAGTTGTCATGACTGCTAGACAGGAAGTTGAGAGGTTGGTCGGTGAAGTTATGGCTCCTTACTGGGCTACTGAATTTGAGACTGAAAAAGATCTTGTTGTTGCTGCCAAGAGGCAAAAAACTATTTTGAATTCGGATTTGGATAGTGGGAAGTATCAGCGAGGTGAAATAATTTCTGCGACTGAACAAAGGGCGATCGAGCTAGGTGTTCAGGATGCTAATGTTCTTAGGAATGTGCGATTTTTATTTAGTCAATTTTTAGCTCGGGTGATTCATCGGACAATGGAAAATATTAATGTTGATGCTGGTGCTTTTAGAAATAAAAGACCTGACCCTGAGGATAGACGTGATCCTGACATGGGAGTGTTTAGTCACGAAGGCGGTGAGGAGGAGTATAATGGTGGTTTCTAAATTTGAATAGGAGGTGTGTTGTTATAAAAGATTTCCTTGCATTCTTTTTTTATTTCTCATAGAATCCTTTCGTCGAAAAAAATCTGGGGCTGTAGCTCACTTGGCTAGAGCGCCTCGTTTGCACCGAGGAGGCAGAGGGTTCAATTCCCTCCAGCTCCACCAGAATTAAATCACTTCCTTTATGGGTTGTGATTTTTGACGTTTTTAGGAAGATGCGCTAGGATGAATTTATGTTAGAAGTATTTGTTTTATTGGCAGTTATAGCTCTGATGTTTCACATTGGCTCTTTCTTGTTTTCGATATTGGCTCTTGTGGCTCTTGTGTTCTTCATTTTTCCGGGGGTGTATGCCATGCTTTTTGGGGCGCCTTTGACTATTACTAGTAAAAGGAGGTTTTCGGCGATGCTTGAGCTTGGAAAATTCAAAAAAAGCGATGTTGTTTATGATTTGGGTTGTGGTGATGGGCGAGTGATTCATAAAATTTCTAAAGAAGGAGTAAAGAAGGCGATAGGGTATGAGTTGTCGATTCCGACTTTTTTGGTAGCGATTGTTAGAAAATGGGTGGTTAGGGGAGAGGAAGAGATTCGTTTTGGAAATTTCTGGAATCAGGATTATGAGAAAGCGACTGTTTTGATTTGTTTTTTGTTGCCTGATTCAATGAAACAATTTGAAAAGAAAATATGGCCGAAACTTCCCAAGGGAGCGAGGGTTTTGTCGAATGATGCCCAGATGAAAAATGTGAAACCGGAAAAAGAACTCCACAAAGTGTATCTTTATTTGAAAAAATAATTGACTAAAATTTCGCTTTCTATTAAGGTTGTTCCTGCGAATTTGGTTTTTTGAAATTATGGGCGATTAGCTCAGTTGGTTAGAGCGCGACACTGATAATGTCGAGGTCTGAAGTTCAACTCTTCAATCGCCCACCATTAATAAGCTTATTGTTTAAACTTTAAAAGAATATGGAAAGAGGACCTGGTACTCAAAATTTGGTCCATGATCCTGTAGACCTTCAATCTGCCGGGCTTACTCACGTCGATGGAGTATACACGAGGTCGGTTGTTACTCATGTGCCAACAGCTTATCATGGAGATGATAAAGAATGGGGGACCGAAGTAGTCCCAGAAGACGAAGCTGTTGGGATCATTTGTGCCGTAAGTCAGGCCAGGGCAGATAGAGCGGCTAATGCGTCACCGGCAATGTCTCCTCACAAAAGGGTCGAGAGAGGTCTGAATTTTGATAACGTGAGATTCTTTCAATAGTTGATTTAAGCTGCCTCAGGAAGTGCTTCTGGTGGTGTTTGAATATATGCACTTTGCCCTATGTTTAAATCTTCTGGAATTTCAAGTTCGGTTTCATTGTCTGTAAATCCGTATCGAAGATTTGTGTAAAGACCAGTTCCTAACATGAGAGTCCCGCTGACCATTCCAACTTTTTCGATTGATTTGAGACCTTTGAGAACTTTTGCGCCGTTTGCTGATTCTCGGAATTTAAAAGCCTTGTCAGTAAAATTTTTCCAGCCTCCCATCCTCTCTGCTATTTCGATTATTTTAGGCCACCTTGCGATAGTTTTTTCTGCCAATTTGCCCATTCGACCTCCCTTGCTTGCAATTGCTGTAAGACGTAATAGAGCATTTGCAGCTATTGACGTGCCGCCACTAGGGACTGCGCCTAAAACTGTTACTGCGTCTCCAGCCAATCCTACTGTTCCCCAAATTACATTGCTTGTTCTATCCCATCCTCCGCTAACATCTCTATTAGTTACAATTTCTCTACCTGAGAATGCTGAATAATAATTTGATGCTGTTCCTACGAATGGTAAAACGTCGACAAGTAATTGTCCGAACTCCGGACCTAATTCTCCCATAATCTGATTAAAGTCTCTATCTACATCGTTTTTGTGGATGAGCTGATCAGTTGCAAACATTAAACTAGACATAAGCACCATCATTTTTGCTCTTCCTTTTAATCCTTTCGCCAACTTTGTAGTGAAAGAACTTTCAGTCCCTTCAAGCACGCGAGTTAATTGTCTTTTTACTCCTGCACTTCTTGAGGCAAGTGGTAGAGCGCTATAATGATCGAGTAATGTTTTTAGTGTAGATTCTTTATGCCGTGCGAATGGAATAAGGATATTTGTATCTACTTCTCCCAATTTTTTCATAATAAGGGGATCGGTTAATTCTATTCCTGCGGCTTTTGCTGATTTTGTGATAGTTTCGACTTCTTGAGTTACTCTAGCTTGAACGCTTCTTTCTGCTCTTTCTAGCTCAGAACCAAGTGTTTCGATCTTGGCTGCTCGATCAACTTCACTCAGTTTGGAAAGTTCTGCTGGATCGGCTTTGATAGCTGCAACTTTTTGCGGATCTATGTATAATTCGATGGCATGTAATTCATCGAGTTTGGCTTTTTTCAAAGGATCTGCGTCGGCTAAAATATCTATTTCTGCTTGTAGAGCGGCACGTCTTGGTTCCATTTCTCCAGCGAGTTTGAAAGTTCCATCTGGGTTTTTGAATAATGCTACATGTTCTTGTAAGGTAACCTCGGGAGTTTTTACTGCTACTTTTGCTTTTAGACCTTGGTCAGCAGCGAATTTTCTCATTCGTTGGACTCCCTCTTCAAGCGGCTTTTTTACATCGCTTTCAACCTTGAACATTTCAATAGATTCACCTGTTAATTTATTATATGAGTTTTGGAATTTTTCATAGTAAGCGTTACGAAGGCGCTCTAATTGTTGTTTGTTGTAAACTCTAAAAGGGGATTTAAAAACTTGTTTTACTCTTTCGCTAAATCTATAACTGGATCTGCTTTGTAATTCTCGATCCATTTCCATTGCTGTATCTGCATAAAATTTTGCTTCATTGGTAAGTATTTCAGGACCTGCTTCTGCCATTGACGTCCATCTTTGTAATTCGAATGAAGCTTCCTTGCCGTGTCTGTAAACCATTTTTCCTCCACGAATCTGCATTTTTGTAAGTTCAATAGGGAAGAGGAAACCTTTTCCTGCGCCTTTTATTGCATTTTTGAGAGCTCCAAGCACTCCAGGGTTTTTACTTGTTATCGCTCCCCATGCTGCTCCGATACCTATAAATGGTAATGCTGCAGTTCCGTAGTTGTATACTGCATCTTTAAATTTTAATTGGGCTATTTCTACAATGGCTTTAGCTAATGGTCCCCAGCTGAATGCAACCACCCATTTTGTTCCACTCCATAGCAAAACTGCGGCACCGCTTATGCACATTAGAACACCGTCTTTTTTACATGCCTCAAGGAGTTCTGACCCAACTACTCTTGGATTCTTTGTTACATTGTCTAAAAGGTTTTCTTCATATCTAGTTAAAAATCCACTTACGGCAGGGCTGTTTTGAAATGACTTCTTGACGTCATCATAAGCTTTCTGATCTACGCCAACTGCTTGATCTGGGCTGGATTGACTTGCTGCCTGAGGAGCTTTTTGTGGAGTTCCGGTGGCTACAGAGGTTTTATCTTTTGCATCCGGAGCATTGTGCAGAGCTTGTAATACTTGAAGTACCGTTGCATTGAGCGGTAAATTAAGAGCGATGATGCCAGCTGTATTGGCTTGTAAATATTCTCTTATTTGTTTTTCTTCAGCTATTAGTTTTTCGCTTTTACCAAGAGTTGAATAAACGCCCTTCTTTACTCTGTCAGTCAAAGAATCTGTTAATTCGCTTATTGGTCCGGTGTATTCCATGTAATTCTGGCCTGCAATTTCTTTTACCGTTTCTGCGGAAATAGATTTCCCTGTTTTTTTGGTAAGAATCTCTGCTTGCAGTTTATGATCTTCGTTTGTACTAACAGATGATAAAGTGGTTTTAATTTTTTCGTACCAACCTTTTACCCTTTCTGGTCCAGCTATGGAGCCGGCCACAAAGAGACCTAAGGCTGTTAGAATTCCTACTCCAAAGATTTTACCGAACCATCCGGTTTTCTTTTCTTCTTTTTTCGAATCGTCTGAAGATACCAATGATTTAACTCCTCTAAAAATTTTGAATAATCCCCATGCACCTACTAAAGCAATACCTGCAGAGAGGTATGGGTGATTGCCGACAAAAGCTTTCGTATTTTCCCAGACAGGGGAGCCTTCTTTTAATGCTGGATTATTTACGGGTTTGTTTTGAGATGGAGCTGGTGCTTGTAAAGGTTTAGGATTTTGAGTCAAAGGCGCTGGAGGAGGGGATTGCGAAGTGATTTGAGGATCTGCAATAGGAGCTGCAACTTGAGGATCTGCTTTTCCGAAATTCTCAAAAGCGGCCGTGGCTGCATTTGCGCTAGTCGCAGTATTTATAAAATTATCCTTTAATGAGTCCCATGTCTTGGCATAATAATCCTGAATTGGACCTGGTGTGCCGGCTATTGCTAAAAGTTTATTTAGACCTATTTTTTCTGTTGGAGTTAGAGTCGCTT
>CAINDQ010000144.1 GCA_903847465.1 uncultured Candidatus Peregrinibacteria bacterium | reverse complement strand
TCCACCCGAAATTCTCAATATCGAAGAACAAATTAAAGCCTACAACAAACAACTCATTCAATTCATTTCACTATATTTCAAAGAAAGTAGCCCCGAATACAAACAAAAAATTCGCGACTCCATTCGTACAGTCTGGGCCGCCCGCAAACAAGCCAAAGCTGAAATCGCCAGAATCAAAAAAGAACTCAAAGATAAAAATCGTGCAAATAAAATTGATCTTGGAGGAGAACCATTCTTCCCTGTCCTAGTTAGAGAATTAAACGCCTTAACTGGCTGGCTTTTGGGCTTTTATTTGGTTTACTATTTCGTAGCAATTTATCTCTCAACAAAAGATTTCGGTCTATCAAATGTTCCAAGAGGCATTTTGGTATACGAAAGCCACACTTTCAAATACATTCTCGCGGTAATATTCCTTCTTCACGCCTACACCTCTTTGAAAGTAAATTTCTTCAAAAAAACCATTATCGCCGACTTTGTCCTTATTCCTTTCTTTTTTGTCGGGAGCGTCGTCGCATTACTTAATTTTTAGATATGTATCCAATTTTACTTCAAACATCCTATTTCACGATAAACACTTTCTGGGTAATCTTTGTCATTGCAGTTATAATTTCGACAATCGTCTTGATCAAAACAGCAGTCCACCATGGCCTAAAAATTCAGTTTTTAAGCGACAATTTAGGCATATTGATCCTCTGGACATTCATAGGGGCCAGATTATTTGGCCTTATTGAAAACTACGACAGTTATTTCTATCAAATCACTAAAGAAACCTTTTTATCCATATTTTATATCTGGGATAAAGGCCTAAATCTCTGGGGAGCACTCTTGGGATTTGCCCTTTGTCTTTATTTCCTTTGCAAAAAACAAGATCAAGACTTTTGGAAATGGCTAGATGTGTTTGTTCCAGCCATCACTTTGGGAATTGGCATAGGATCTCTTGGAGCTTTCTTTGAAGGCATTAATTACGGAAACGAAACTTCTCTACCTTGGGGAGTTAATTTTGAAAGCCCAGCAATCAAATACACCGTACCTATTCATCCTACTCAAATATACGCTTTCATTTATTGCACTGCATTGGCTCTGGGACTCATTTTTTCAACCAATCTCAAAAGAATCAAAGAACTATATTTTCCAGGAATGATTGGCCTCGGAGGCATTGCTCTCTACAATTTTTTAAGATTTTTTGAAGAATTCTTCCGCGGAGACGATACTTTTATGATCATGGACATCCGAATTTCTCAAATTTTCGCCTTCATTTTAACAATCTCAGCTGGAATAATCCTAATTATTCGTTATAATAAGCACGCTAAAAAACATTCAAAAAACAATTAACGCATTAAACAATGACTTACCTCACTAATTTCTTCCATTATTTCTTCCAAGCTGTACCTGGCAATTTCAAATATGCTCTTCCTTTAGCCATCATTGGTGGATTGTTTATTTTGGCAGCAATTGTTTTCACTTTTATTTACAACAAACGAAAAAAATCAGACTTCGCTTTCAAAAGACTATTTAAAAATTTAAGCAAAAGATTTGTCCTAATTGGAGCTCTTCTTATTGTTTATGTTCTGATTCGCTACGAAAACATCCCTTATTTCTCTATGAGATTATGGATGTACCTAATCGGCGCCTTATTCATCTACCTCGCTTACAGATATATCAAAGCCTACCGAACAGAATATCCAAAAGCAAAAGCCAACTTCGAGATGGCTCATCCAGGCAAGAAAACCGAGAACAAATATCTCCCAAACAAAAAGAGATAACAACCTTTGAGGCCATTATCTCTCTAAAATCTAGTCCTTCAAGAACTAGTCTAATTTAACGATTTCATATTCCACTGAACCAGCTGGAACACTGATCTTTACCTTATCACCTTTTTTCTTCTCAAGAAGAATGCTTCCAACAGGAGATTCATTGGAAATTTTGCCGGTAAATGGATCGGCTTCTTCACTTCCCACGATTGTATAAACCTC
>CAINDQ010000143.1 GCA_903847465.1 uncultured Candidatus Peregrinibacteria bacterium | reverse complement strand
GTAATTACTAATAAAATTACTTGGTCGCCAAAATTCTGTTCACTCTTGGGATACGCTCCAAACAAACTCAAAGGAGATCTTGATACCTTCAAAAAAATTCTTCACCCAGAAGACAACAAACGAACCTTCGCTGTCATTAATAAATGTTTCAAAGAAAAACAACCCTACAAGATTGAATATCGACTAAAAACCAAAACTGGAACCTATTGCTGGTTTTTAGCCACTGGTGTAACCAAGTATGACAACGCCAAAAAACCTATCAGAATGGTTGGTTCAATCATCGACATCAACAACAGAAAAGCCACTGAATCAGATCTAAAAGAAAAAATAGAAGAACTAACCAAGATCAACAATATTATGGCTGGCCGAGAAGTAAAAATGACTGAACTAAAAGAAACAATCGCCACGCTTAAGAAATCTAAAACCTAAACCTTTTTCAAAAAACAGGTTTTTAAAACGATCTCTGATCCTTCTATTCTACAATCAACTTGTTCAGGATTATCTGTCAATTTAATATTCGAAACTTTAGTCCCTCTTTTATAAACTGCCGACGAACCTCTTAGCGGTAAATCTTTTATCAATACCACCGAATCCCCGTCCTGAAGCTCAGTTCCATTACTATCTTTTGTTACTTGAGCAACACCTTCAACATCCTCATTTTTCGCAAAATGTTTTCCATCTTGGCAATCACAACTCTCCAAAGGCTGCCATTGATTCGGACATCCGTCGGCTTCACAAAAACCTTCCACTTCAGAAACACCACCACATCCCCCCTTACAAACAAAATGACTCATATTTTTTAAATTACATATACAACAATCATAACAATTTCTTTTTTTTACACAAATCCAACCTCTTGCAAAATTCAAAACTTCCTCGTAATATCTAATTCGAAATTACCTCATAACTATTTCATACCATGGGTAAAGGAGATCGCAGAGATGCAAAGAATAAACAGAAGAAAAAACCAAAGAAGGATAAATCATTGAAATAACAGGAAGAACCCTTTTTAAAGATGCTTGCCGACTAAATCCTTTACAGATTCGCTGCATCTTTTTCTGCATCTAGTTATTTCTTCTCTTCTCATTCTAGCCATAAAAGTCTGCAATTTAATTGAGGCATATTCAGCGCGTGAAGGAACAATTATTTTTCCCCAACCGATAGAACCATCAAACTCGGTCCCCGTCGCAGCATTCGCAATAATCCCCTCTCTCATCTTTCCAACTAAAGCTTCGTCATCTACTTTTACCGCAGTTTCTTCCAACACAGCTCTGTCCATGTGCAAATTATGAGAACCAAAAAGCATCTCATTATCCGCAATTAAAACTTTTCCATGAGCCATGTCGGGAGTCATCCGCACTGACAAATTATCAGACCCATCAACTTGGCGAACCAACCTTTTCAAAAAATGGAGATTCCGATAATGATGAGAATTCGCTTGAGCTGGCAAAACAATAACAGTCCTAACTCCACTCTTAACCACTCTCGTAATTTGATTTATATAGTCTGGCTGGCCCAAAAAAGGCACTTCGATAAACAAAGACTCCCTAGCTTGATCGATAAAACTCACCACGTAATCATGCAAAGAACTGCCACTTTTTTGCAACATTGAGTTGTTCAGAAATTGCAATGGAGCCGCACCGGCAAGCCCTTCTTCTCCCGACAACAATCTCAACAATCTCCGACATTCTTCTTCATCAATTATCTTTAACATATAATCACGCCAAGGTTTTTCTTCTTCGCTTCCCTTGAATTCATCAGCAAAACCTATCCCTCCCACATAAGCAACTTTTCCGTCCACAACAACAACTTTTGAGTGATCATATAATTTTGAATCATCAAGAACACAACTATTTGGATGTTCCACCACATCATTTCTAAGAGGATTTACCTCCTGAGGAGACACCCCATTCCCATAAAAACTTGAAAGCAAATGCGCCTGAGCATAAACCGTTTTCAAAGAATGCGCACCAAAAACACCATCACTTTGCGGCTGATCATGAAAAAAACTCTGCCCAGTTCTTTCCCCATATTCATGAAAAGCACCTATTCTATCTTTATGAATTAAAACTTTCACGCCTCGCTCCATCGCCGCCAAAAGAGAATTCGCAACACCTCTACCTGCTTCATCATTCCGCCAAAGAAATTGCTTAATCAGGATAAAATCTTCAGCTTCACCAATCACTCCTTCCAAGTCCTGAAAAAATTCAGCCCCAGAATTAAGAATTTCAGCACCAGATTTATTTTCGACTGATTTCATTTTACAGATAAGTGAAAAAACTATTTTACCTTCTTCCTCGTTGACGTTGCATCTCTTCAAATTCAGCTTCAGCCGCCCGAAGCTCCTCAAGAGCTCTTCTGTTTTCAGGACGTAACGTATCCAAATCCACAAATCTCTTCTGGTGTCTTCCTCCAAAAATCGGCCTCTCCACTTCAGCGTCAGCATCAGGATCAGCATTGGAACTATCTTCGTCCTCAGCCCCATCCCCGTCCTCCAATTCTACCGCTTTCGCTTCCGCTTCCGCTTTAATTGCCTCAATAGATTCCATAATAGACTTTAGCGCAGCATCAACTTCCGCTCTTTTAATTCTCATTAATTCCTCAACTTTTTCTCTCAATCCAGCAGGCTCTTGAGCATCTTCGACCCCTAAAGCAACCTCTTGTTTGTCAGCAACAACCTTTTTAAATTTTCTTTTTGCCTTAGCTAATGGAATAAATTTATATCTTCTTGTCTCAGGAGTAAATTGCAAATGATAGCCCAAAACTTCGGGAGAAAGTTCCCTTAAAACTTTAAGGCCATCATAGATTAAATCATACTTCGTATCTTTTTGTTGAACACCCACCAATCCCCTTATTTCCGTATGTCTTCCATCCAAAGAATCTCCAAGCATATCTTTAACCGCATGAATAAAAATTCTTCTTCTCGCTATCGTAGAAAAAGACAGATGACGCATAGACCTTATCACTTTTTTACACAAAACAACTGCCTCTTCGGCAGCTGGCTCTTTAAAATAATCATCCATCGTTTTAGCTAATTTTTCTTGATCTCCTGCCTCTCCAGACGGAATCGCCTGAACTATGCCAGTCCCTTTATCCACACTTATTTTAAAATGCACCTTAGATTTTTCAGAGATAAGGGCTTGCAGGGCTGCTTCAACTTGCTGAGAAGAAACTTCTTGCCCGGTCATCACTTTAGCCTTCTGCCTAAAATGCTGACCCGAACCACTTCCTCCTTCTATATTGGCCCCATATAAAACAGCCAAAATCGCCCTACTCAGAACCGCATCATTCCTCAAGTGATCCAAATCATAATCTATAACTCGTACAAGAAATTGCCTTTGTTCATCGGATAACGGCACTATCGCTTCCGGGAAATCATCAAAATCCCCCCCTTCTTTTTCATCATCACCAGCGTCATCATCCTTCAAATCCAGATAAAAACCACCCTTCGTTAGATCCTCACGATTTCTTTGAAATCGAATTACCACCGGTGTTAATCCAGACCTACTTAGATACTTACTGATTGGATGAATATATTGACGTGTAATCATCACATCCGTCATTTCGTCCGGTAACTGAAGACGCTGCCTAAGATAAGCCGGAGAAGCTTTTTGCAAATCCATAGTCACGTCCAACAGCATCTTTAAAATCTTTCGGCTTTTCTCAGACAATTTTGTTTGTCCAAGAATTGCCCCTTTATTAGGTTTTTCAGCATCACCTATAATTTTCATAGCTTCTTTTCCCAGCACAACTTTCTTCTTTCTGACTCTTTCCTTTTCCGGACTTAATAATGTAGGCGTCAAAGATCCAGACTCTTTACTCTCCAATTCAGCCACTAAAAGCCCCTTAAAAAGATCTCTAATCCTATCAACTCTTTCCGAAGCTTCTCGAGCAGTTTCGATGTCCAGTCCCCCCAAACTTTGCTTATACCTATCTGTCAGCCTATTTCTTGTTGCGATTATTTGCAAAGGCAGATCTCTTCTTCTGAGTTTTTTTCGCACACTGTTTCTTACAGTTTGTTCACGCAGATCATCCACTTCTTCAGCTGACGATTCTTTCTTATGCCCATTTCTTCCCGCACTATCCAAAGCAATTCTCGCCAAAACTATTCTCTCTCCAACCGTCAACGCAGACTCAGCAGAATACGGTTCAGTTAAGAGCTTAATAACCTGCTCAATAGTCGACTCATCCTGATTTTCTACCGCTCGCACATGCATTTTGGCCATTTTACATTAAAAGGGAAGATTTTAATATATTTAAGCCAAAATGTCAACCATCGTTCAATGCCCTCAGCTTACTGCCTTTTTTGACACTAAAATCCCCCTCTGTTATCCTAGCCTTAGCCTAAAACCTTTCAATGACTACCTTAATCATCATTTTCCTCGCCTCTCTCCTCGGCACAATCATCGGCGTAATGTCGGGAGGAGGATCTTCTATCATCAGTCTGCCTCTTTATCTATGGGCAGGCGTCCCTCTTCCTTTGGCTATCGCCACCCACAAACTCTACGCCGCCTTCACCGCCCCAATAGCCGCTCGCAATTACCTAAAAGGTTTAAAAATTGATTGGAAATTTCTCCTTATCTTCGCCGGAATTGGCCTAATCGGCGCCTATTTCGGAGTCCAGTTTGTTCTAGCAATCAACGCCGAAACTCTCAAAACAATCATCGGCATCATTATCATAATTTTCGTAATCTATAGTTATTTTCAAAAAGACCTCGGTCTAAAAACTAAAAAAATACAATCCTTCACTCAAAAAAATCTTCCTTATCCATTTGCCTTGATCATGGGATTTTACGAAGGAATTTTAGGCTCAGGAAATGGTATCGCCTTCACTATTTTGACCACTTATAGCAGAGGATACGATATGATTTCAGCACTTGGACATTACAATGCCGTCGCATTTTTCTGGGTAAGTTTTGCCGCAATTTTATACATTCAAAAAGGTTTTTTTGATCCTGGAATTATGCTCGCCGCAATCCTTGGCGCTTCTATTGGTGGCTACATTGGCTCAAAATACGCCAAACACAAAGGCAACCGATTCATCAAGATAGTTTTTATCATCGTAGGCTTAATCCTCGGATTAAAACTAAGCTTAAATTTATAACAGACTCCCCTTTTACAATTGATTATTCTCTCATTTTAGGCTAAAACTTTTACATGACCCCCACCTTCCTAGATCAAATAGTCCCTTGGCTAATCCAGTATAAATATTTTCTGATCTTTCCAATTGCCATTGTCGAAGGACCTATCCTCGCCATTATTTGCGGATTTTTATTTTCAACTGGCATTCTTAATATATTTATCACCTATGGCCTTCTTGTTCTTGCCAATTTTGTAGGAGACACTTTTTTTTACGGCCTTGGCCGTTTTGGACGAATAAAAATCATTGATCGTTGGGGACACTACATAGGTTTAAACAAAGAACGCATTTTGGAGATGGAAAAACGCTTCGGCAACCATGCCGGAAAAACCATAATAACTGGAAAAATCACCAATTTTGCTGCTGGATTTATCCTGGTTGCCGCAGGGGCAGTAAAAGTTCCTTATATGAAATTTATCTCGTATAGTCTTGCCGCAGATTTACCAAACATTGCTTTCCTACTTATCATTGGCTTCTTCTTCGGTCACGCTTATAATCTATTGGACCAATACATCGGCTCAGCTAGTTTGATCCTACTGGCAACAACCATCATTGGAATTGCCTTATATCTTTTGATCAAAAAATATAAAAAATCATGAAAATACTTATCACCACAGATATTCCTATAAATTTCACCTGTGGACTAACATATTTCATTAAAAGATACGCTCTTCTCCTTCAGAACAAAGGACACGAAATTATGATCATGTGCCCTTCCACTTCTCTTCGTAGCAGAAACTATACCTCAAAAGAAGGCCTAGCTATCCACGGAATTAGCTCCATCCCAGCACTTGTACAAAAAGATCTTCGCGTTTCCCCACCTCTTACGATAAAAAGAACTATTGAAAAAACTATCAAGAAATTTAATCCTGACGTTCTTCATGTACAAACTCATTTTTTCATTTCTTATACAGCTTTGACAATTGCTAAAGAAATGGGAATCGCTACCATGGGGACAAATCATTTTATGCCAGAGAATGTTTTTCATCACCTACATCTTCCCAAACAATTTGAATCGGCTCTAAATAAAATCGGCTGGAGACATCTCCACTACATATACAAAAAACTTGATATTATCACCACTCCTACCGAAGCGGCCGCAAACCTCCTCCGTAATTCGAAATTCCCAAAACCGGTACAAGCTGTCTCCAATGGCATTGATCTAAAAATATTTCATCCAAATTACAACACTTCCAACCTCCGCAAAAGATACAACCTCACTACAAAAAAACCGATTATTCTTTTCGTAGGCAGACTCGACGCAGAAAAAAATCTCGACCGACTGATAAAAACAATACCTAAAGTTCTAAAACAAGTTGACGCCCAACTAGTAATCGCCGGCCGCGGACTTCAAGAAAAAAAATTAAAAAGCTTAGTTTCCAAACTTCATCTCAACAAAAACATCACCTTTACCGGATTTGTTCCAGATGAAGATTTACCAAAGCTTTATTGCCTTGCCGACTGCTTTGTCATTCCAGGCACAGCTGAACTCCAAAGCATCGCTACGATGGAAGCAATGGCCTCCAGAGTGCCTATAATAGCAGCCGACGCTGTTGCCTTACCAGAATTAGTGAAAAACGGTGAAAACGGCTATTTATTCCCACCAAAAAACCTCAAAGTATTAGCAGATTGTTTAATAAAGATTCTCTCGGACAAAAAACTTCGCGACAAAATGGCTCAAAAAAGTTACCAGATTATTCAAGCCCACGACGTCAACAAAGTCATCAAAAAATTCGAATCTATTTATAAAGAAATTACAAAAAAGCCATAACGAAAAAAGGCCACCTTTGTATTGCTACATTAGCGACCTCTTTCGCCTCCTAATCCTATGAAAGCTTTTTAGTTTCTCTCTTAGTCTGTCTTTCAGCTTTCATACGTGATCTATGATTTTTTCCTTTCAGT
>CAINDQ010000142.1 GCA_903847465.1 uncultured Candidatus Peregrinibacteria bacterium | reverse complement strand
TGCTCTTCTAGCGGCTGGTCAAATCTCAGATCCGACTCAAAAGGCTCTTAATATTGCAAAGTATATTGTCAAAAATCATCACTATCCTTCCGGAAAAGATGATACTGATAGAATGAACAATGCAAAAAATGTGCAACTTAGTTTGAAACAGAACTCTACTTCCGCTAATTATCTGCAAAATTTGGATAATGCGGAATATTTGGAATGTTATTCTGCAAATACTTTGTTGGTTGGAATGCTTCGAGCGGCCGGAGTTCCTGCAAGGCTTGCTACGGGTCATAGAGTTAATGGAATGAATGAACATAATTGCTCAGTTATTAGTGGAGGAAATGGTCATGGATGGGGAGAATTTTGGAATGGGGCTGAGTGGGTTAGAATTGATGCTACACCAGCGGTGAAGAAAGAAGATAAGGCCAAAGAAGATTCTGGAAAAGATGAAGATAAAGGTGGCGAAGAAGGAGGAAAAAAAGGTGATCAAGGTGGAGATGGAAAAGATTCTGGAAAAGATGGAAAACCTGATGATGCGAAACCTGATGATGCGGCAAAAGATCCTGAAAAACATGAAGCTCCTGCCGATAAACCTGAAGATACTAACGAGAAAGTACCAACAGAACAAGCTGATGATGGTGGTGTAGATGTTAATCCTGAAGACGGTGATGAAGGCGAAGATGGTGAGGGGAAAGATGGTGAAGGCAAGGATGGCAAAGGTAAAAAGGGAGAAGGAGAAGAGGGTGAAGACAAGGATGGCGAAGGCAAAGATGGAGAAGGCGAAGATGGCGAGGGAAAAGACGGTGATGGAAAAGAAGGCAAGGACGGCAAAGATGGAAAAAGCGCTGCGAAAGGAGGTAAAGGAGCTGGAAAATCTACTGGTAAAGGTTCAGAAGGAACCGGCGAAGATTTTGACCCACAGAAAGAATTCGAAAAAATGTATAGGGAACTTGAAGATTATACTTCCAATGAAGTTGCGGAGGAGGAAGTCGAACATGCTGCTGATCAAATGGAAGAAGAAGCTCGAGAATTGCAACATGAGGAAAGGGATCCTTTAGACGATGTGATTGATCGAAATTTTCCTGAAGCTACTGAAACTCAAAGAGATTCCTTGAAAAATTTTGTGAAAAATTTTGAGAGAGAATGCGGAAGAATTTCTCAAATTCCAAATCCGGATGCAGCGACAGATCCGACAAATCCAAGGTTGATAGATGCTTTGAGAAGTATTTTGGATAGAGTAATTTCCAGAGCGATGGTGGATTTTGAAGTGCCAAAATATCCAGTTGATGATGGGCCGATTTTGATGGACCCTGTGACTTTGGAAATGGCGGAGCAAGATGGTACTTCCGATTCAGCTCAAGTATGGCTTACAACTGAGATAGAACAGCGTGAGGAAATGAGAATCGTGAAAGTAAGAAGAAGAAAAATTCTTGATGGTAGTGGAAGTATGGATAGTGGCAAGAAGCTAGGTCTTCAGCAATTGATAGAAGTGTTGGAAAACATAGTTACCGCTGAGAAACAAAGAGAGTTGGATATGTTATCCGAGGAATTGGACAGGGATGTGAGATTGGAAACGGAGACTTGGCAGTTTGGAGTAATTGATGAAAATACTGGACGAGATTTTAGAAGACTAAAAAAATTGGCTCCAACTTTTGATGTTGTGGAACAAGCTTTGACTTGGGCTATGGCAGGCGAGGCCAGTGGCGGAACAAATGATTATGATCCGCTAGAAACTATTTATGCTGAATTAATTGAGGAACATAGACAGCAAAAGGTAGCTTCTGCCAGCACGCCGACAAATCTGGAGAGAATCCAGGCTGGTTTCTGTATCAGAGAATTGAAGAATCTGCAGGAATTGGAAGAAAAAGCGGAAGAAGATCGAACTCGTGAAGAGAAAAAATACTATAAAAATTTAGTGAAAAATAAGGCTGGTTTTGAGAAATTTCTTGATGATATTTCCATGAAATATGCCGAGCCGGTGGAAGGAATTATTGAAGTTATAGAGGTTACAACTGATGGAGGAAGTAATTCTCCTTCTAGAGTTCAGGGAATCATAGAAAAGTTGAGAGCTTTGGGCGTGATCGTGATCGCTTATGGAATTGGTGAGGACGGTAAAGCGGTCAAAAGCACATACGCCAATGAGTATAATCCGATGGAGGGAGGCCATTATTGCCTGAATCTTTTGGCCTATCCAAGGGAGAAATTGAAGGCATGGGAACGCATACTTGACAAAGTCTAGAAAATATATAGAATATATCTCCTATCTTTATGTAAATATGGCTCATCAAGCAGAAATCACAGGTAAATTCCCAGAATCAGAGGTGGGAAAATTAACATTGGCTTTGCAACCCGAAGCTCCAGAATGTCCTGTCGAAGATTTACAGGATGCTGAAGTCAATTTGAAGCTTTTGGAATTACGCGCTCTTGTGGCCAGATTACGAGTGATGAGAGTTCCTGCTGGAAACATCGCTGTTCCAAATATTGATCCGACTGTTTCTTCTGCTTTGGATAGCGATCTTTTGTTGGAACTTCAAACTGAAATGAACCCACAAGTTGGGCAAAAAAACGAATATGACGGCACTGTTAATAGAATGAAGGATGTAATGACTCACTCAGAAGTTTTGCAAAAATATGCTGAATTATATAATAGAATGTATCAACAAATTCAGACTGCTAAACAGTTGCTTCATATCTACAGAACTAATGCGAAGTTGTCTCCGTTGGAGAAAGTGGCTATTGTTAGACAGCTTAGTCGTCTCTTAAATAATTTGGTTTCTTGGTGTGAAGATGAGGAGCAAAATGTTCATAATCAGGTGGTAAGAGAAGGTCGTGGATATCGAGACACAGATATTTTAGTTTTACAAAAATTGGATGCTTATAGAAGCAAATGTGAAACAGAAATGGCTGGTATTTTGAGATCTGATATTGAAGCTCAAATACAACTTCGTAAAGATCAGATATCTCTAGATAGATCTATCCTTGCGAGAAGAGTTCCTGCGGAGGTAAAGAAAAGAAGCAAAGGTCTTTCTGGTGGATTTATTTCTACTCCGGATAGAAAAGAAATTATTGAAGGGACACGAACATCTCCAAAACAATCTATCGTTTCAGCGCTGAGAAAACGTCATAACGTAGAGTTGTTTGGACCTACTGGTACCGGTAAAACGCAATTAGCTATTCAAGGTGCAAAACAATTTTCAGGGAAACCTCCCGTTTTGATTTCAGGAGAACCTGGACTTAATAGGTATACATTTTTGGGTCAATTAAAAGGATCCAATCAACGTTATGAAGGAGCTCTTATTACGTGTTTGAAGGAAGGCAGAATATTGCTTGTGGATGAGGATAACAGAATTGATCCTCGTGCGCTTGCGGTAATAAAATTTGCTCTTGGATTGAAAGTGGGAGATGTTTATGAACATCCAGATACTGGAGAAAAGATTCCAGTTCCACCTGGTTTTGGTGTGGCTGTGACTAGAAATGAATATAGTAAACATCATAAGGATAGATATCCATTACCTCCAGAGTATAGACGTGAGTTCACGCTGGCCAGTTTTGAGGTTGGTTATTTCCCTAAAGAAGAAATGTATGAAAGATTCTTGTTGCCTAGGTTGTGCAAGGATGATGGTTCTATGAATTTGACTGCTTCTGAAGTTGGTGGAGATTTTCAAAAAGGCGATAGATCACCTTTGTTGTCTTTTGCTGTAGCCGCTGAAGAAATTCAAAAGTTATACATGAATAATGAAATCAATGCGGTTTTTGAATCCGGATTTATGATTGATGTTTTCTCAGATTGGCATGAGCAACATATCAGAACCAAGTGTACTTTCTTGCAATATATTGAAGAGAAATTACATGCGTTTGTGATGAGACCTTTGGATAATCCTACTAAGCAAGCAATCATAAAAGTTTTGATAGGACAGGGTTTCTTTGTCGGCAAAACAGAAGCTGATTTTATGCCGAAAGAAGGTGAAGCTCCAATTACTCAAAAAGATCTCACCCAGCTATTCAAAGATTCTAATGTGGTTTTCAAAATTGATCCGACTTCTCCACAGTTAAGTTCAAGAGATGTTGCTTTATTGGATCCATTCCAAAGAAGAAAGATAGAACAAATAGAACATCCGCTGCAGAAAGAAATTGATGCATTTAATGGGAAATATACGAGGTTCTGTCTTGAACATAAAATTCCACCGGTGCCATTTAGCTCATTCGATTTTACGGCAAAGAAAATGGCTATTTTGGAGGGATTGAAGACATTTATTAACGCTCAAGGTATTCCGAATGGGGATAACTTGATACCGATTATTGACCAGTTTGGTGGGGCGAGCGATGAAGCTTTCTTGGAGCAGGTTCCTGACGAAGTATTCCCGATATTTGCCGCTTAGGCTCAATTATGTTAGAATGTTTATAACTAATTATATTTAGAATATGGCTCGAGCAGGAGTAGATAAAGGCCTTGAGGGGAGAAAAAATGCTGTAAATGGCAGGGTTGCTGCTTTGCAGGGCAAAATTTCTTCAGATCAGCCGGATTTTGATGCTTTAGATCAATTGTCTGTGTTTGTGGAAAATGACGAGGCGGGAAAGAAGGCTTTATCGATAAAGGTTTCTGATGCTCGTTTGAGAATTGGTCGAGCTGAGAAGCCGGAGGATGTTTATGCAAAAATAGAAGCTTTTTTAACGGAAGTTGAAGCGAAATTGGGTGTGATTGCAGAAGTTCAAGCAGGAGCCGCAAAAGATGTTGAGGCAGAAGTTCAAAATGTTCAAGGTGATGCAGAAGCCGTTACTCAACCTCTAGTTCCTGGTAAAGACGCTATCTATTGGCGTGACGTGAATGCAGAAGTGGAATTATTGGCAAATGCTTTTAAAGGAACTGAGCATGAAGCTTTACTTAGAGATTTGAGAAAGAAGTCTCATAAACGTCAGTTGGGAAAAGAGGATTTAAATATTGTAATTGGAGAAGATACGTTGCAGATATGGGAAGATGATGTGGAGGACAAGGTTATGTTGAAAGTGGCAAAATTTGTGGAGGCTGTAAAAAGACACAATCAAGGAGTTTCCAAGCCAACTGTTGCGAAGCAAAAAGATACAATCGATCCGATTTACTGGAGAGATGTTATTGCTGGTATAGATGCTTTGGTAGATGCCTATCCTGATGAGGATTTCAAGGCATTGGATAATTTGAGAGATATGCTTCAGAAAGGCGAAATTGGCAGAGATTCTAGACTTTTACTTTCTGTTGGTTCGATCTTTTTGAATATTTTGGAGAAAGATGATGAAGAATTGATGTTGGAAAAAATATCTGTATTTATTGGTGAACTAAAACAGGTCGCTTCAGCTACGCAAAAAGGAGAAGAACCGCCTATTGATCCTGATTTAGAGAGAACATATTGGCGTGATATTGATGCCGCTTTGGAAGAATTGGATCCGGTATATGGAAACAATCCTCAATTTAAGATTTTGAGACTTTCAATCAAAAAAGGAACCCTTGGAACTGTAAAAAATTTCAAAGCTACTATTGGTGGAGCTACTCTTGAGATTAGACAATCTGACACTGATGTTCAGATGAGAGATAAATTGTCCAAATTCGTAAGAGAATTGAGTGATACAGGTAGAGTAAAAATTAATGACGAAGTTAGAAAACAACATGCCGAATTAGAAAGAAGATATGCGGATTTAGAGAGTAATCACCAAGATTTGGAAAGTAGATATAAAGATGCTTCCAGTGATATGCACAAACAGGCTAAAACCATCAGAAGGCTGGAAGATACCACTAGTCAGTATGAAGATGAGATTAGAAGACTGAGATCAGAATTGGATGCGGCTAGGTCAACTAGTAGACCTGCTCCTCCATATCCTGGTTCAAGATCAACTTCTAGAAGTTATAGTGGGTAAAAATTTTAGTATTGAATGAGTTTTATTGTATACTTGGAGTATGTTTACCGTGAAAAAAACAATTCAGATGGCTTGTGGGCAGGCGTATGTTGTTTCTGTCGATAATTCAGATGGAGAGCTTTTGGAATTGGGAGATGTTTTTTTGCCAAATGAAAATGAGAAGGGAACGAGGCCTTATAGATATAAAGATTTTGGGAAAGTGAGCGATAAAAACAAGAGAGTGATTACGATTTGTACTTCGGTGGGATGTTGTTATGGGTGCAAATTTTGTGCATCTAGGAGGTCTTTTCAAAGGTTGTTGAGCAAAGAGGAATTAGTGGGGGAAGTGGAGTTTTGTCTGAAGGAAGGTTTGAAATATGATCGTTTGTCTGCCCCGATTGAGAGTCAGGAATTTCATATTTTGTATACGAGAATGGGGGAGCCGGTGCTCAATATTGATAATGTGATTGGTTCGATTGAGGATCTGATCGCGAAATATCCACATGTAAAAATTGGCTTAAGTACTTGTGGATTAAAGAATGTTGAGAAATTGTTGAGTCATCCAAAGATAGCTGACCATCTTATGATGCAGTTTAGCGCTCATGGTACGGATGAAGAGACGAGGTCCAAGATTTTT
>CAINDQ010000141.1 GCA_903847465.1 uncultured Candidatus Peregrinibacteria bacterium | reverse complement strand
GAGATTTGTTTTAAATTCGGGAAATTCGTTGAATCTTTGAATGTCAGAAAATTTTGGCATCATTGTCCCCATATCCAACCCTAGATTGATTGCTTTTATAAAAATAGATGTGGTCACTATATTTAGCATATGAATCTCCGTCGTCTGTGATTCGTAGTCTTTATTTTCGGCAATTTTTAAAATAAATTTTGCCGTTTCTGGATCATTACCGAGGACGGAATCCTGTAAAACATCACGTTTTAAGTCTGAAGTTTGTTCAGCCGTGTGTCCCTGAGTCAGTATTTTTTTTGTTTGATCCTCAGGTTGTTTGGCTGGACCTATTTCAGTAGGTGATGGAAGTCCTATGTTTTCAGGAACTGGAGCAGTATTTGCCATAAGTGTTTAGATGCAAAAATATCTAATTATTATACCTTATTTTTTGGAAAAATTCTAGAGATTTGAGCTTAGGCATCGGTAGATTTGATTTTTTTTGAGATAAAGTCTAAATTTAGGGCCAGATTTAACTTTTTTCTATGGATAGATTTTTTGTTTTCATTTGTGGGTTTGCAATTGCGATCTTGATTTTGAAATATAGAGTGGCTTTAAAGGATTTTATTGGGAACGTACAATTTGCCGAGGATCATATGGGGGGGACATATAATTTGATTATTCTAATTGCGCTCTTGTCTTTCATTGGATCTTTGATGTACGCAATGGGTACTCTCCAAGCTCTTATGCAGGGAACAGTGGGCCGATTCTTCGGAGGCTAAACCCTGCGATAAAAGATTTTCAAAAATAGTGTTGACTTTAGGTATCTCGATCAATATAATCATGAAGCATTAATTGGATAAGAGAGTAATTTTTCTTTGCCTTATGCGAAAAAACAGCTATACACCCCTAAGCTTGACGACCTAGAATCAATTTGAAAGTCTTTAGGTTTAGGGGTGTGTAGCACACACCCCTTTTTTGATCCTTGAAAAATAGCGTTAAATAAATAATATTGCAATTTCTGTTTAAAATTTTTGATTCTAGAATATCTAGAAATTTCTTTTACCAATTACTAGTTAAAGTAATTGGTTCTCTATATAAAATAAGTTACTTAAAAGCATAAAGTGGATGCCTCGACTCCAAACTCCGATGAAGGGCGTAGCTAACTGCGATAAGCTCCGGTGAGCCGTTAAGCGGGCATTGACCCGGAGATACCCGAATGGGGAAACCCAGCAGAAGTAATGTTCTGTTACAGTATACTGAACTGAGTAGGTATATTGGGGACACCTGATGAACTGAAACATCTAAGTAGTCAGGGAAAATAAATCAAATCAGAGATTCCCTTAGTAGTGGCGAGCGAACAGGGAAAAGCCCAAACCGTATGCCAAGGCATGCGGGGTTGTAGGACCTCAACATGAAACGTATTTCTATTAACCAAACACCTCTGGAAAGAGTGACCATAGAGGGTAATAGTCCCGTCGGTGAAAATAGGATACGGTTCTAGAGTGTTCCTGAGTAGGATCGGACACGTGTAATCCGGTTTGAATCTGGGAGGACCATCTCCCAAGGCTAAATAGGTTTGGAGATCTATAGTGGACAAGTACCATGAGGGAAAGGTGAAAAGCACCCCGGTGAGGGGGATGAAATAGTATCTGAAACTTTATGCTTACAGCGACTAGGAGCCTGCGCAAGCGGGTGACTAGGTACTTTTTGGAGAAGGGACCAACGAGTTAGCGGTACGGCGTTTTGGTTAAGGGAGTAATACCCGAAGCCATAGTGAAAGCGAGGGTGAATAACCCGAATATATGTCGTGCCCTAGACCCGAAACCCAGTGAGCTACTCATGATCAGGCTGAAGGCCGCTTAACAGCGGCTGGAGGGCCGAACTTCTCGTCGTTGTAAAGGCGAAGGATGAATTGTGAGTTGGAGTGAAAAGCTAATCGAACTGGGAGATAGCTGGTTCTCCTCGATACATTTTTAGGAATGACCTCGTGTGAATAATAGTAGGGGTAGAGATCTGTTTAGGCTAGGGGACGAAATAAGTCTACCAAACCTAGATAAACTTCAAATACTACTGCGACTTTCACGGGAGTCCGACTGTGACAGCTAAGTGCCACAGTCATGAGGGTAACAGCCCAGACCATCGTCTAAGGTCCTTAATATAGCCTAAGTGGTGAAGGATGTGAGGATGCACATACAATCAGGAGGTTGGCTTAGAAGCAGCCATTCCTTTAAAGAGTGCGTAACAGCTCACTGATCTATGCGTTCTTGCGCCTAAGATACAACGGGGCTCAAGGCTATAACCGAAGACGTGGATCTCTCCAATTTATTGGAGGGGTGGTAGAGGAGCGTTCCTGTCTGCATTGAAGTATGACCGTGAGGTCATATGGAGCGTCAGGAAGTGAGAATGTTGGTATAAGTAACGTAAATTCGATGAAAAATCGGATCACCGAATATCCAAGGTTTCCCAAGCAACGTTAATCGACTTGGGGTTAGTCGGTCCTTAGGTGAGGCCGTAAGGCGTAGCTGATGGACAACAGGTTAATATTCCTGTACAATTTAATTTTCGCCCGAGCAATATCTGATGGGTTTTGAATCTGACTTTTTAAGGCTTCGTGCCTTATTTAGGAGGGTTTGAAAAACTGATGGTGGCGCTAGCTCAGGAGTGACGCAGATGGATAACTCAAGCGTGTTAATGAATTCACGTGTAAATTGTTAGCTTATGCTCTTCGAGGTAAATCCCTTAGAGTTCGCGAGCAATGATGCAAAATGTCCTAGCTTTGCTAGGAGGATTTGAGAGATTTCAACTGCCAAGAAAAACTTCGGTAGCGAGAAAATTAATTTACCGTACCGCAAACCAACGCCGGTGGATAAGTCGAGAAGACTAAGGTGTTCGAGCAACCTACTGCTAAGGAACTCGGCAAAACAGCAAGTGTAACTTCGGGATAAACTTTGCCAACTGCTTGCGCAAGCGAGTGTTTGGCCGCAGCTAAAGATTTCAACCAACTGTTTAACAAAAACACAGGTCTCTGCAAAGTCGTAAGACTATGTATAGGGGCTGACGCCTGCCCAGTGCCAGAAGGTCACGAGGAGAGCTTCACGGCTTGAATCTAAGCCCTGGTGAACGGCGGCCGTAACTATAACGGTCCTAAGGTAGCGAAATTCCTTGTCGGGTAAGTTCCGACCCGCACGAATGGCGTAATGACGTTGAAAACTGTCTCGGCAGTAGACTCGGTGAAATTGCAAATCTGGTAAAAATGCCAGAGTTATCACGGAAAGACGAAAAGACCCCATGCAGCTTTACTATAGTCTGACATTGATTCTGGGTATAGTTTGTGCAGGATAGGTGGGAGGCTTTGAAGGGTAGACGCTAGTCTACTTGGAGCCAACCTTGAGATACCACCCTTGCTATATTTAGGATCTAACCTGTGCCATTAATCTGGCATTAGGGACAGTGTTTGATGGGTAGTTTGACTGGGGCGGTCGCCTCCTAAAGTGTAACGGAGGCGCGCAATGGTTCCCTAGGCCTGGATGGAAATCAGGCTGATAGTGTAAACGCGTAAGGGAGCTTAACTGCAAGACCTACAAGTCGAGCAGATGCGAAAGCAGGTGTTAATGATCCGATAGTGGCATGTGGGTGCGCTATCGCTCAACGGATAAAAGCTACGCTGGGGATAACAGGCTGATAGTGCCCAAGAGTTCACATCGACGGCACTGTTTGGCACCTCGATGTCGGCTCGTCCTATCCTGGGGCTGGAGAAGGTCCCAAGGGTTTGGCTGTTCGCCAATTAAAAGGGTACGCGAGCTGGGTTCAGAACGTCGTGAGACAGTTCGGTCTCTATCTTCCGTGATCGTAGGATTTTTGAAGGGGGTCTGCCCATAGTACGAGAGGACCTGGGTGGACGAACCTCTGGTGTATCTGTTGTCACGTCAGTGGCATTGCAGAGTAGCTATGTTCGGTTGGATAACCGCTGAAAGCATCTAAGTGGGAAACCATCCCCAAGATTAGAAATCCCCATTAACCTCCCTGAAGACTACAGGGTTGATAGGTCGCAGATGGACGCACAGTGATGTGTTAAGTCGAGCGATACTAATAGGTAATTGTACTTATTTTTAGAGAACCTTTACTTGGACTAGTGATTAGTGGAAGAAATTTATTTCTTACATTGCGATATTAATTTATTTGAAATACTGATAAAGGCCATTATCTTGGCAATTATTGAGATAGGGGTACACCTGTTCCCATCCCGAACACAGCAGTTAAGCCTATCTTCGCCGATGTTACTATGATTTGATCATGGGAAAGTAGGACGTTGCCAAGATAATGGTCTTTATTTTTGCATTAATTCAGCTGCGCGAGCTTCGTCTGTGATGATACTCATATCATCCAGCTTTTTTAGCTTTGCGCTTCTGGAGGTTTTTGGATTGTAGATGTTGTAGAAAATCTCAATTAATTCAGTTGTGTTGAGTTGTTGTACTTTAAGTCCACAGCTTTCAAGACCGGATTTTACAACGTTTATTCTTTGAACCATTGTTTTCTTCAAACGAGTGAATTCATTCATTCTTTTTTTGATGTCTGCAAAACTGTCTTTTGGAGCCAATCTTTGGAAAAATCCCTGTACGACGTTCATTTCTCCTGGAATTGTTCCTGGATCATATGGCACAACAACGTAGAATTCTTTATCCATGATATCAGCATAATCTACGAGTTTTTTGATGTATTCGGCGTATTCGTAAGTTTGTTCTTGAAGCAAAGGATTCTTCTGTTTTTCGCCTAATTCTTTTACTTGTTTGATGTAATTATCGATATCGAGTTTTTTTGATCTTACTACGATTTGAATAGGGAAATCGAGTGAGTTCAAAAAGCCTTGATAAGAATAAATAATGGCGTTTTGTTCCGCTTCTGACTTTAGGTTGAAATTTAGGCTGGAAGTCTTTAGGACCGCTCTCATTCCACCATTTTTCAAAACTAAAATATCGTCACGGATTTCTCCGATTCTTAAATGAGTTTGAGTGCTTAATAGAGCGTTATCTCTGTTTTTCTTTGCTGGTGCGAATAAATCTAATAGTCCCATATAATTATTGTTTTACAGATAAAGATATTTTTTTT
>CAINDQ010000140.1 GCA_903847465.1 uncultured Candidatus Peregrinibacteria bacterium | reverse complement strand
TGGAACGTTGCTGACCTCGATAAAATGGCTTTGGCTCCTTGTCATGCCTTCTTCCAGTTTTATGTTGTAAACGGTTTTCTGGACTGCCAACTCTATCAGAGAAGTGCGGATATCGCGCTTGGCGTTCCTTTCAATATTGCGAGTTATGCGGCACTGATGATGATGGTCGCGCAGGAATGCGATCTCACTCCTCGATACTTTGTGCACACACTTGGTGATGCGCATATTTACCAGAATCATATTGAAGGAATGAAATTGCAATTGACCAGAACTCCTCATAAATTACCAACTCTCAAGATTGCCAAAAAGCCTTTCTGGGAGCTAAAATTCGAAGATTTCGAACTCACGGGATATGAGCACGACGAATTTATAAAATTTCCAATCGCTGTATAAAAATTACTCATGAAAAATTCAAAAGTTTTTGTCATCGTCGCAGTCGAAGAAAATTTTGGAATTGGAAAAGATGGCGTAATGCCTTGGCATTTCAAATGCGAAGCAAAATATTTTAACAAAGTAACAACGCACGTCGACGATTCTGCAAAACAAAACGCCGTTTTCATGGGCCGCACAACATGGCTTTCTCTTCCCGAAAAACACCGTCCACTTTCTGGCCGCAAAAATATAATTCTCACCCGCGAAGGCGAAACTCCACCAGACACAAAAGGTTGCATGGTAAAATATTCTCCAGAATCAGCGATCGAATTCTTGAAATTAGATGAATCCATCGAAACAATTTTCGTCATCGGCGGCGCTTCCATTTACAAATACGCAGTCGAAAATCTCGACCTCGATGGCCTCTACATCACGAGAGTTCACAAAGATTACAACTGCGATACATTCTTCCCACGCATTCCAAACGCCGTCTACACTCACGAACAAAAGCTTGGCGAAGACGAAGAAACTGGCACAAAGATCGAGTACTTTTTATACACGAAATAAAAAAATAGCCGCCCAATTTCTTAGACGGCCATTTCATAAATTTAGATATTTTCTCCGAACCCTTATTTCGCCAACGCTTGATCAATCAAAACCTTAAATGAAGCATAAGGCTGCGCTCCAGAGATTATTCTGCCACCAACAATGAAAGAAGGTGTACCGCTGATTCCTACGCTTGAAGCATCAGCCAAATCCGCCTCAACATCTTTCTGATATTTCTTGGAATCCAAACATGTATTGAACTTAGCAGTATTCAAACCCATGTTCGCCGCCATTTTTTTCAAAGTTGCATCGATCACACTTGTGTCTGCAAAGACAGTCGCCTGATCTGCGAAAAGTTTGTCATGCATCTTGAAGAAAGCAGTGTCTCCGCCCTGTTCTTTTGCGCATAGCGCAGCCAAAGCTGCAGGCATTGCTCCTGGGTGGAAATCCAATGGGAAATTCCTGAATACCAATTTTACTTTGCCAGTATCGATATAATTTTTCTTGATTTCAGGATAAGCTCCTGTGAAAAATTTACTGCAATATGGACATTGGAAATCAGAAAATTCTACGATAGTAACTTTTGCATTTTTTGAACCTTCAACTGCGCCGTTGCCACTCATGTCTTTTTCAACTATTTTAGGCTGTTCAGGCTGTTGTGGTTGTTGAGCCTTGGCTTGTTGCTCAGTAATATACTCACTCAAAGCTTCTTTCACGTCTGCCTTGATGTATTTCCCTGCATCAATTTTGAATCCAAGGAAAATCATAGAGCCTGATAACAAAACCGCAGCTACCAGAATAGAAATGGCGAGCGATTTATTTTTGTCTAAGTCCATAAAGATGGGGTTAGGTATTTTGCAGAGAAAACTATAGCTGGATTGAAAATAGAGTCAATAAAAAACCTTTGCCGTAAAAAAATTATCTGATTTGGCCTTGACCTACGACTTGCCACTTGTAACTTACCAAAGATTCGATTCCCATCGGTCCTCTAGCATGAAGTTTTTGGGTGCTAATGCCGATTTCGGCGCCAAGTCCAAATTCTCCGCCGTCCGTGAAACGAGTAGAAGCATTTACATAAACGCACGCCGCATCGATCATATTTAGGAATTTTTCGGCATTTTTCTTTTCCTCAGTGATGATCGCTTCGCTGTGTCCTGAGCCAAAAGTATTGATGTGGTCAATCGCTTCATCGAGATTTTTTACAGTCTTGACGGACATCTGCAAACTCAAATATTCTTTTCCAAAATTTTCCGTTTTTGCTTTGAATAGAAGCTGTTTCGGATATTTTTTATCCAATGCTTTGTAAGCTTTTTCATCCGCGAAAATGATCACATTTTTTTCTGAAAGTTTTTTACAAATTTCTCCT
>CAINDQ010000139.1 GCA_903847465.1 uncultured Candidatus Peregrinibacteria bacterium | reverse complement strand
AACCGTGAGGATGGATATTTTTTTACAAGTTTTCACAGTTTTGGTGTAATTATATATTTTTTAATCATCTCAACCGGATGATAGCTCAACTTACTTTTGCGTAAACCTTCAATTCCGATGTCTTGTTCTCTGTTAAGGAGAGTGTATTTAGAAGGGATTGCCTTGGCAAAAGAATTTAAAACGTATGGATAAATTCCTTCAAAATCAGTGTTCCCTTTCTCGAAATGTTCCACAATAGTGGTTTCATTTAATGGCTCACCTATGGCAAAACCTTCTATTTTTCCATTAATAACCACGCATATTCCAAAATCATCCAACGAATCAAAATTCATTAACATTTCTTTTACGGCAAGATTTTCGGAAGATAAATAGGTGTCGTCCCCACAGTCTTTTGAGTCGCACCAGCGATCCTGAAAATCCAGGAACTCTTTCACTCTTTCGGTCGTAAGCGAGCAAACCGTAGGATTGTAAGTCTCAAAACGTTTGATAAAGTTTCTTTTTCCGTCGTATTTTTTGCCCGGAAAATCGATCAAATCTTTCACTGAATAGAGGTAGTCATCACGATCAGGATCATGTTCCACTTTGAACTCGGAATCCAACTGCTTTGCCACTCTTTCCTCTATACGCATGAACATTTGATCCGGATAAATAGTGGCTATTTTTCTAACTACCGATACCGGATTTCTCCCTATCGGCTGCATAAAATAAGGCTTGCCTTCATGTTTTGCCGTAAGAATTAAATGATTCTCTAAAACAGCAAATTGATACTCTTTGGAATTTCGCCAATTAAAAATATCCGTAAACGCATACTCTGAACCAAGCAGAGGATATTCCCGCAAATACTGATCAAAAAGATCTTTATCCTGAAGCGTGACTGGTTTTAAATTTAACATCATGAGTATTATACTCCAACGACAAGGAAAATCTTACAAAGATGTCGTCGCTGGCGATGAAGCCTGAGGTGATGCTTGGGTCACAGGTTGAGTTGTAGGCATGGATGGCGCTTGAGCTTTTGTGGCTGGTGAAACAGCTGGCATTGGTGGCCTAACTTGAATTGTCTGTGCGGTCATACTGCCGTCTGGATTTGTTGTTCCGGTAACCATAATCGTCTCGCCGGTTGTTAGATCTTTTAATGTTCCTTTGACGGATTTTGTTATCTCCGTTGTCCCTGAGGTGAATACTATTTTTGAGCCGCCGTCACGCATTTTCAAAGTGATACTGGTGGCATCCTGAGAAAGAATTTCTCCAGTTGTACCTACTCCGTTTCCACGTCCTATCATTCCGCTTGGAAGACTTTTTCCCGTGAAAGATCCCTGCGTAAACTGCCTGTTTTGGCCAGGCAACTGTTGATTTGGAGAACCGATTTTTGTTCCAAAATAAAATGAAAGGCCTGCAACAACAATGAGTAAAATAATAACTGTATGTTTTTTCATCATGTTTTTATTTGTTAATAAATTTAAATAATTATTCGTATCTTAGCGCATCTATCGGATTTAACATGGCTGCCCGACGCGCCGGATAATAACCGAAAATGATTCCTATTCCAGCTGAAACTCCAAAGGCTAAAAGAACCGAAGATAACGTGATTTGAGTTTGAATAAGTCCCGTGGCTGAAATTCCTATAGATATTCCCCACCCAAGCAAAACCCCAATCACTCCACCAACAAAAGTTAACATCACAGCTTCAATCAGAAATTGAATATTGATGTCAGCTCTTTTTGCGCCGATCGCTTTGCGAAGACCAATTTCTCTGGTTCTTTCGGTAACCGTTGTGAGCATCATATTCATAATACCAATGCCTCCTACTACAAGCGAAATCCCGGCAATTGCCGCAAGCAAAATCGTAAATACTCCAGTAATACTTGAAGCTGTCGCCAAAATATCGGCCTGATTCATAATACTAAAATCTGCTAAAGTTGGATCGGTAATATGATGATTCTTTAAAAGAAGATCAGTAATTTGCTGTTGAGCCTCGGCCATGGATTCGGAATCTTTTGCCTGAACACTGATTGTTGAAACATAATCGTCCCCAGCCAAAAATCTCTGGGCACTGGTTATTGGTATAAAAATCATATCGTCTTGGCTACCAAAGCCACTTCCACCTTTTGCCTTTGTGACTCCAATTATTTTAAACACAACGCTGTTGATACGGATAGTTTGGCCAACAGGATTGGCATCTAGTCCAAAAAGATCTTCGCTTGCTGTTGCACCTAGTACCGCGACTTTGGAAAGACTTTTTACGTTCTGTTCGGAAATAAAAGTTCCCATGTCCATTTCCACATTTCTAACACTTGGATATGCCGCTACGGTGCCAACTATAGATGTATTGGAATTTTTTCCTTTACTGGTGACTTGATATCTACTGGAAGTTTCTGGAGCAACTGCTTTTGCCAGAGTGATGTCTTTTGTAATTGCTTCTGAATCAGCCAAAGTCAATGAACGCGCAGAGCCTCTGGCGGCACTCACCTGTGCTCCTGGAGCTCTCTGTTGGCCTGGCATAATAAGAATGAGGTTTGAGCCAATTGACTGAATGCTACTCTGAATTGAAGCTTGAGCGCCTTGCCCTATTGAAACCATCGCAATAACAGAGCTAATACCAATGATAATGCCAAGCATAGTTAATCCTGACCTAACTTTGTTTGAAGCGAGGGCTGCATATGTCTCATGTAAAATGTCTATTGTTTTCATGAATGTTTGATTACTCTTCTGTTATGGGTTTTTGAATCGCTGAGGATGAGGCCGTCCCTGATATGGATAATTCTTTTGGCGTGTTCGGCGACGTCGTGTTCGTGAGTGATGAGGATAATTGTTCGGCCTAATTCTTCGTTTAGTCTTTGGAATGTGCCAAGAACAATTTCGCCGGTTTTGGTGTCGAGATTGCCGGTTGGTTCATCGGCTAGAATGAGTTTTGGGTTGTTGACGAGGGCGCGAGCGATAGCGACGCGCTGTATTTGACCTCCGGAGAGTTGATTGGAAAGATGTAGAAAGTGACTTTCATCGAATCCTGCCGCTTTCAAAGCTTCTTTGGCACGGGTCATTCTTTCTTCTTCTTTAACTTCTGCATAAATGAGTGGAACCATGACATTTCTTAGAACTGTCGCTCTGGGAAGAAGGTTGAATGATTGAAAAACGAATCCAATTTGATCCCTACGAATATCGGCAAGATGATCTTCGCTTAATTTCGAGACATCTTGATTATTAAGATAATATTTTCCACTTGTAGGTGTGTCTAGTGCGCCAAGAATATGCATGAGCGTTGATTTCCCTGATCCTGATGGACCCATGATCGCCACGAACTCACCTTCTTTAATGGTGAAAGTAACGCCTTTCAAGGCCTGAAATGCGATATCGCCTGTCTGATATGTTTTGGTAACGTCTTTTATTTCGATCATACTAAATAATAAATTAGTGTGGCATTGCGCTTCCCATTCCATTTCTAGTTGAGCCTCCTCCTCCGAAAAGACTGGTTGGGGTAGCCGCTTTCACTGTTGATGAATTTGTGGTTTTTGTAACTATTTTGTCTCCTTCTTTTAGTCCAGAAATGATTTCAGTAGAAGTGTCATTTGATATTCCAACTTCTACTTGGACTTGAGTTGGTGGAGTTATGGAAACAACACCTTTTCCAGTCGGGTCGTCAGGCATTGTTTGAGTGAACATTTCGACATAAGAGATATCTCCGTCTGTTTTGATAGCACCATTTGGCACCATCAACACGTCTGGTTTTGCCTCAGTGATAATTGCGGCATTCACACTCATTCCTGGTTTCACCCTATCGTCTTGAGTATCGAAAATTATTTTCACATTATAACTAACTACACCCTGAGAAACCGTTCCCAAGGTATCAATTTCGCCTACTTCGCCAGTAAGACTCAGTCCATCAACTGCATCAAAAGTAAGTGTGGCTTTTTGGCCTACGGCTATTTTTGCAGCATCTACTTCGTTGAAAGAAAGTATGGCCGTGCGTTGTTTTGTAATGAATGTTGAAATAATAGCTCCCGAGGAAATCTGATCGCCTTTTTTTACATCTATTGTTGCCACGATGCCATCAAACGGAGCGGCTACATAATAATCTGCTAATTTTTCTTCAGCGTCTGCTAAAGAATTTTCTTTTTGTCTAAGGCTTATTTCTTGAGACTGAATATCGAGAGCATCAGCTCCTGAATTTAATTTGGCGAGAGATTCTGTTTTTTCAGCGATTGTGCGATCGGCAGTCGTGATGGCTTGGCGACTGGTTTCGATGGTTTGAGTAATGTTTAACAAACTCAATAAATTCGTATTGATAGTTCCGGTATATCCAGCTAGCTTTGATAAATAGGTATCCGCCATCGCATCGAGACGAACTTGACGGTTATTTAGACTATCTTTGTAGAATTGAATTAGATTAGTTGATTCTTTCACTGCTTCTCCAATCAGCTTTGTAGTGTCATACGTTTCTTTGACGAGAGCTTCAAGAGCAGCTGCGTCGGAATATCTAGTCGCGGTTTTGAAATCACTAAAACTTGTGTCGTATGCTGTTTTTGCTTTATTGTAAGCATTCAAGGCGTCATCTCTATATTTAAGCGCAGTTTCTCCTTCTTTTTCATCATAAGCCGCGACACCATAAGCAAAGAAATCTAGATTTTGTTGGCTTCCAGAGGTAGAAAACAATGTCCCATAAAGACCGTCCATTAAGTCTGGTAAATCCAAAAACGTATTAGACACATTACTAAACCCATCATCATAAGCTTTCTTCAAATCATCCTCTGCGTTTTTCTTGGAATCGTTAGCTTGATCGAGGGCGTTTTGGGCTTGGAGAAAGGAAATACTGTCTGCCGGTTGCTTTAGTTTTTCCATGGAGATTTGAGCGCTTTCCAAATTTAACTTTGCGTCACGAACAGCTCTAGCTGCATCCACTGCATTTAGGGCCATTAAGACTGTTCCGGCCTTTACTTCTTGGCCAGCTTTCACGGGAACGCTATAGACTTCTCCTGAATTCTTGGCTTTTAGATCTATTTGATTTACCACAGAGACCTGACCACTCCCCGAAATGGAAGTTATCAATGTTCCTTTTTCGACTGGAGACAGGACATAACTAATAGTTGTCGTATTCCCAACGAATGATTTGTAGCCATAATAGCCAACGATAATTATAACGATTGCTATAAATAACGAAGTCCATTTTCTGTTTTTTATAAAATCTAGAATCTTTTGCTTCATATTTAGTTTTTAGGTAATGGTTGTGGTTGAGGATTTAATGGTTGTGGTGGCTGCTCAGGATTTGGTTGAGGCGGTAATCCGGGCGGCAAAAGTGCTCCTTGGCCCATAGGTGGCTCTGGCATAACGCGAACAAATTTTGCCTCTATCTGAGATTTATCATTTGGAGTTCCCATAACAACCACAAAATCATCCACTTTCAAACCTGCCGCCTTTATTTCATCTCTAAATTGTCTAATCAAGGTGTCGTCTTTTATTAAAACAACTTTTTCAACATTGTCTTGGTCTGCAATCACGATAGTTGGCAGATTGATTTTTACGATTTTGCCAATTGTTCCATGTGTATTCGAAAAATCATTCTGCATCATTCCGAATAATTGATCCCCACGACGTTCGTCAAAAACTGCACGATAACCTCTTTCTGCTCCGTCAAAGAATGAAGCTCTCTTGTATCCCACAAACATTCCGGCCTTAAAAACAGCTAGAACAAAAACTAAGACCCCAATTGTATACAAAACATTTCTAAAGTTCTTTGACTGAAAAAAATCTTTTAAATTCATATTTTTATTAGTTAATAATTAGCGAATAAACAATATTCTTGGGAATACGATTCTGGCGTTTCTGACAACCAATCTAGCGGATCCAAGTAAAACAAAAAGTACACATAAGAAAATAATCGTTTCAGTAAACGGAATTGATTCGACAATCGACAGAGCATAGTCCTGCCAATAAGAAAGAACCACACTGCCGTCTGAAAAAATGAGAGAGAGGTATTGGTGAAATCCTGATTGCTGAAATTGTTGAGCAAGATAGGTAAAAGCTGGAATCAGGGCAATGAAAGATAAAAGAGTGGTTAGTCCAAACAACACCGCCTTGATTCTAGCGGCACGTACCCTTGCCATGTTTATGTGTGCAAGAATATTTGCGTGAAGATTTTTTGGCGGTTCAAAAGCGCGCAGACCCTCAAAAAGTTGTTTGTAATTCTTTTCCATGTTTATTGATACGTATTAGAAAATTATTTTGGTGCACTAAAAAAGTTTTTTTATTGCGACAAGTGCGCGACGGTGCTGACTTTTCACTGTATTAAGCGGTTTATTCAACACCTTCCCAATTTCATCAAAAGTTAAATCTTCATAATAATGAAGCAATAAAACTTCTCGATAAATGATGGGTAATTTATTCAAGACTCTGTCTAATTTTTGTTTTTGTTCTGATTTAACAGCTAATTCATTTGGCAAAGGAGTTTTGTCCACCAATGAATTTTCAAACTTATTTTCGTCTTCCTCACTTTCAAAATCCGAGAATTTAATATTCTTTTTCTTTCTTAGCCAATCGATAGTTGTATTACGAGCAATTGCAAAAAGCCATGCTTTGAAGTTTTCTTCCTGATTATATTTCTCGAGATTTTTCCAAAGTTTTAAAAAAGTCTCTTGGGTAATATCCTCAGCTTCTTCTAAGCTATTTGTGATTCGATATATAAAATTATAGATTGATTTCAGGTAACGATTAACAAGCTCCTCTAAGGCTTTTTCCTCTCCATCCAAATAATCAGCAATGAGTTGTTGATCACTTTTTGACATGTTCAGATCCTACCCTCGATTTATTCCAAAGTCCAATGCGCAAAAAATTCACAAACAAAAAAAAGACCCCTGAAATATTTCAGAGGTCTTTTAACAATTTTTTGTAAAATTATTTCGTAACAGAAATTGTTGCTGCAAGTTCAGCTCCTGGAGCTGCTACTGTCACACGAGTGTCTGCAGTTAGAACTGTATAACCAGTGTCATAATCTGCGCAAGTAGTGTAATGAGCACCTACTGCTGTTGGATCGAATGGCATTGCAGAGATGTAAGTTGGAACTAGAAGAGCACAAATGTCTGCTGCACCTGCTGCACTGCTAATCGGCAATGCTGCTGCGGTAATTCCTGCTGGCAATGCGCCACGGTTCTCGATTGAATACTGAAGAACGGCACTTAAAACGGCCGAGACATCACTTGAACGTTGTGCATTGTTTGCAGAAGCGATTTGTCTGCCTGGGTTAATTGCGATGATAACGATTCCAGCAAGAATCGCGATGATCACAATAACCAAAAGCACCTCGATCAATGTGAAACCCTTTTTGTTTCTCATAGGTATGAGTGTTAGAGGTTATTTACCTTTCGATTGTACCATTTGTGTATTTCTTTGACAAGCTTTCGTACTTCCCCCATTCGATAATCGGAAGATTTACTTCCAAGGAAACTTTTTTTTCATCAGAAGTTTTTACTCCCCAATAATTATTGTATCTACCGTACACGAATATGCAGGAGAGAATTGTCACAATAAACAAAGCGCAAATTATTACAAATACCAAATTTTTCTTAAGACTCTGAAATTGAATCATTGTTTTTGATGTAAAGTTTAATTGTGATATTGATGTTTGGTGGTGTGTTCTGAGTAATTTCTTCTGGTCTCAAAGTTCTGAATGAACTGTTTGAAACTTTCACAAAATATGGGAGTTCTTCTAGCTTACTCAAGAATGCTTTTAAGTCCGTAATAGAGCCAAAAAACGACATATTGTAAGTGATCGTATCTTCTGGAGTTGCCTCCGCTTTTTTATTAGTATTTGCGAGCGATTTGCTGGCTTCCAAGCTAACACGTAAACCTAAAGCCTGCCCGATGTCCTCTACTTGGGAAATGAACTTGATGTATTCCTCTTCGTTGGCGGGACGTAATTTTTCCAAATAGCCAACAACTGTTCTAGTTTTTTCTGTGTACATTACCAAGCTATCTTCAAAATTGACCCGTGAGGTTTGAGCCACTTCCAAAAACTTTGATATATCATTATTCTCTTCTGAGATATCAACCATTGAGAACCCAAAAGAGACAGCGGCGAATGTTCCTATAATCATAAGAACCAAGCAGGTCATCAAAATTCTTTTCAAACTATTTGGCATTTGCGCTTGAACCATATTTGTTTAATTTTGTGAATGATAATGATATTTTCATCTCAAAAGAAATCTTTGTTTTTTCATCATAATTAGAAATAGGAGCAATCACCTTGTCGATAAAATCGGCTTTCTTTAGGTTATTTTGCGCTTCCAGCAAAATATTTCTATCATCAGCGATACCACTGATATTGAATTCCAAATTTTGGTCCGAGAAATCAAATGCGGTGATCGAAATTCCTTGAGGAATTAATTTGTAAATTTTATCAATGATGTCTGGGACTGAGAATAGACTATGATCGATCGCACTGAGTTCATTTACTTCCCTATTGAAAGTGGTGATTTGATCTCTGATGGTCTGATACCTAGTACCATAAATCATTTTGTCCATGGCGGATCTCTTGGCAATCAAAATGTCGCGCTGATAATTCTGATTTTGCGACTGAAAGCTAAGGAATGTAGCTATAAACAAAGTGATCAAAGTCATAAAGATCGTGGACAATACGAAAAACAGTGCCTTCTTTTTGGTGAGAGCGTTTTCTTTCAATGGGTCTGGAAGAAGATTGATGCCATTACTGTAAGGAGTATTTAGAGCGCGAAGCGCTGAGCCAATCGCATTGTTGAAATAAATTGAATATGGAATGTAAGCATGTTCATCTGCGGCATCCAAGACAAATCTAGTAGGCTCGATGCTAATTCCAAGCTTTGGATCTCCCATAGAAACTTCTCTTCCTTCAAAATAAGTTTTTGCAATCGACATGAAATTTGGCAGATTCACAAATTTTCCAGACAAGAGAATGTTGGTTATTCTTTCTCCTTTGTTGGAAGCCTCGTATTCATCAACAATCATTTTGGCACGTTTGTAATTTTTGTTTATAAACAGGTCTAATTGCTCCAATTTTTGCAGAGTTGCTAACTGATTTTTTTCTTTCAAATCGACAACTATATTTTCGGGAAGCTGATTATCTTCAGCTAAATCCTTGACCAATTTGCCACCACATTCTGTTCCACTAAAGAAATGTTTGATAACTGAATCTTTCAAAATCAAATAATTTGTAGCGAGCGTATCCATGTCTACAATCAAAATCGTCTTCCCGTTAATCATTTCTTTCGGCAATGAATAACGCAGAGAATCCGGCATCACGCTAAACAAAACCGGAATCGTATCAATTCCGTCAAAAAGCTCGCAATATTGATCGGCAACTGCTTTATTTATACAGGCGAATAACACATGTTGAGAAGAATGTTCTGTCACGACATTATCTTTTTCGATAACCGTACAATCCCAATAAACATCACTGATCGAAAATGGCATTACGGTTTCAGCTTCAAAAGTAATTGCCTTCCTGATTTCGGCTTCGCTAAGCCCTATCGGAAACGTGAAGATATGAGTAATAATCTTGTTTGAAGGGAAGGTAATCGCCAATGATTTCGTTTCAATTGGGTCGGGATTTGCGTCTTGGAATAAAGATCTCAAAATTATTTTCAATTCATCCATCTTTTTAATTTCTCCATTCACAATAACATCAGAAGGAATCATCACACGATTGTATGCTTCAAGATATTTATTTTTTCCATGCACAGAGATTTCTACCAGCTCAGCTGAGTAATCATGGAAGTCTATACCTACTATTTTGTCTCCGAAAATACTCATATACTTATCCTATTAGATTTTTTGCCAATTTAAAAGCCTAACATTATTTGCCGTACCATCTGTTATGACAGAAACTTCTGCTTCATAATTTTGAGTGTAATCGCCAAAAGTGGCAATGATGGAAATTGTTTTTATTGAACTGCCTGAAACCTGTACGATACAAGCCCCATCTTCTCCGACAGCGATCGTCCCTCCTGCATAGGACGCATCATTCTTTATCTTTACCATCACTTCTTCCAAACAAGCTTCAGAAATGTAATAAGAAGTTTTGTTGGAAATACTATTTAGTTGTTGATAAGAAGTGGAAAGCTGACTATCTGAAGTGCCAATCACTAAAACAAGCAAGATTGCGCACACGACTAGAATGCTGATAAGAGCGATTGAACCTGTTTTTTTAGCAATTAATTTGATCATTTGCGTAAGGATACTGAGCTGTGAATTTTTAGAATTTGGCCGGTGCCTGCAAGATCGCTACGCAATGGTTCGCATTGCATATCGAAAGTCACCATGTCAGGAATTTTTGTTTGAGTAATTTTTATGAATTTTAATTGAGTGCATTTCATGGAATCGGAACTAATTTTTGTAGCTGAAGAACTGCCTTCTTTCAGATATACCGCAGAGCTTTCTAAATAAATCATGGTTGGAGATTTTCCAGCGTCAGCCATGTTGAGAGATAATTTCCCTGTATCGTTATCAAAAATGGAATTGCCATTGTCTATACTTGAAGCGGTCTGAGTAGAGGAAGAAATTTTGTTGCCAATATAATCAATGTTTGTTTGGATTTCTTGAATATTTACGGACTGAGTATTTACAGTCAAAACCTGCAAAGCAAAATTCATAATTGTGAAAAGCATGACGGT
Organism: uncultured Candidatus Peregrinibacteria bacterium; assembly: GCA_903847465.1. Classification (GTDB taxonomy): domain Bacteria; phylum Patescibacteriota; class Gracilibacteria; order UBA1369; family LOWO2-01-FULL-3; genus CAINDQ01. The sequence continues at coordinate 5,984 of CAINDQ010000139.1, read as the reverse complement.
AACTATCACCATGTAGAGCAAAATCTCCATCAAAGTAAATCCCCTATTTTTTAAAATATGTTTTATCATTATGGTGTGTAATTTACTCGAATGCTTTTAAGCACTGGAGAGTTAGATCCGTCCGATTCAAAATAGGCACGATATTGGAAATATCTGGAGCCTGTTGAATTTTGGGAAAGAACGATCGGAGTGCGAGAAACTGTGTAATAAGAGGATCCCGTTCCATCCGGACCAACAAATGTAGCAGAAGCTATTCCACCAGAAGAGCTGGCTGTTCTTAATTGGAATTTTAGAGTGCCGCCAACGACTTCATCGTGTGACCATTCAATAAAATTATAGATTGGACTGCTGCTGCCCGTATTTAAAATGCCTGATGTGTACGTGCCACTTGTATTGGTCCCAGTAACTGTTGTTCCGACGATAACTAGGCCTTTATTTGCTGTGTCTGTCGTTATGAAAAGATTACTATCATCAGAATCTATTCCTGTACCCTTGCCTCCTACGTCCAAACTATAAATAAAATACGGACTATAGGGATTTGAGATATTAAACGCTGAAAGTCCTGCGTGTACTGAATCTATCGCTGCATATAGATAATCTCCGGAGACTGTAAGATCCTGAATAATGCCATTTGTGGCCACCGTTGTTATAAGAGCTGGATGGACTGGATCAGAAATATCAACAACTTTTAATTTACTGTTTGCCGTACTTAAAAATGCTAAATTACCGCTAAATGCGATAGCATGCACTTCTTCTCCGACATTTAGAGTGCTCTTTAATACCGGATTGGAAGGAGTTGTAATGTCATAGATTTTAAAACCAGCATTATCGGCGTAAGAGCCTAGATAAGCATAATTGCCAAGAATCTTTACAGTGTGCAAAGCGTCACCAATATTAATTGTTTTTGAAAGAACTGGAGATGTTTTTGAAGTGACATTATATACTTTGAAGGCGTTTGATACTTGGTTTATTGCCGTGAACAAATAGTTCCCTTTTATGTCCGCCTGGTTTGCTCCAGCTCCGAGACTCAAAGTGCTTTTTATAGATGCACTTGCAGGATTTGTGACGTCAACAATCGAAAGCCCTGTATTTCTATCAAAGCCTACGTAGACATAATTCCCATCTTTTTTTACAGATATCCCTTTTCTGCCAAGATTCAGAGATTTTACAAAAGTAGGGCTGCTAGGATTGGATACATTGATAATATTTAACCCACTATTCATATCGTCAGTGGCCATGTAGGCATAATTGCCATCCTTGTCCACGTCCTCTCCATGTTTACCTATATCTGCAGAGGCAAAAAACGAGCTGCCAGTTTCGATTTCGGCAAGCTTTACTCCACAATTATTGTCTGGAGGAGAATCCATATTTATTTTTTCAGTATTGTCGTAAACTCCGCCTCCGCTTATAGGGTTTTCGTCTCCTATTTCGCTGTTATACTGATTCAAAACGACCAAGGTTCTGTTTTTTTCAGACAACCCTAAATCGATGCTTCCGTTGGCATTCTCATTCCCGTGTGTATTATATTGATAAAAATCACTCAAAGACATTATTTGAACATTGAATTGATCGTTGTATAAAGGTGTTTTAAAACTGCTTCCGTTATTCGTAATCACCTCCTGATCGTAATTATAATTTTCCTCGTTAAGATTGTCGTATACGATGCACTGTGTATCATAATTTGGACTTGCTGCTAAAACTCTCTTGGTATAAATCAACGGCGTATGAAAAACAGACTCACTTACGTCATGATTGTCGCTATCTTTTAATTTTATTTTAAATTCAGTTCCTGCTAAATCCTCTCCGGTTATTACATTCCCCTGATAATCCAAAAGCATTGAGCACACTGTAATCGAGGGCGTTGTTGGCTCCTGCGTCTCCTGCCCACTTTCTTCGCCGAATTCTGGACAAGTAGTACGAATCCAATCATCACCTTTCCAGTTTGAAAGATATTCGGTCATGGAAAGAGATCTCGGGATAATTCCGTTTTGCAACCAAGTTATTTCTGAATCAACTCTCTTTGTGTCTGGATCAAAAACAGTTCCGCCAGAAGCAATATTCCCATCCACATCCCTATAAACATCTGAAACCGTGATATATCTATCATAGAAACCATCTACTCTTTCAGGCGCCAAACCAAAACTCCAAGAACCGGCTGCAAAATTCAAACCATGATCTCCATTTGTGAGAGAAAGATAATTCTTGTCTCTGATATTTCGCGTTGCCTCAAGCCCTTCCTGAGCATACTGCAAAGCTTCGTTGTTCAGGACAACTTTGCCATTTTTATCGAGGGTGTCGAGTGATAAATATGCTATCCCGACCGAAAAAATCGCAAAAACTCCAATAGCCAACATGATCTCTACTAGCGAAAACCCTGATTTGTTTTTTGTTAATTTCATTTTAGTAATTGATTGTCCCGACGGACGTAATGGTGATTGTTTTTGTTTTATTTACTTGGACTGAATTCAGCGAGATCGTGCCGTAATTTGTGGTTTCACCGTTTATTTTTGAGAAAACGACATCGCTCCCGCTTCCATTCAAACTAATGGCATTGATAGTCATAGTTTCCGGCAAATTCATTTTGAAATTCTTTGGATCTGCTTGGTTGTAAGAATCACCTTCGAAAGTAGTATACGAAGCAGTTTCGAAATGAACTCCGTGTGATTTGTCATTTAAACCGGAAGCGGCAGAACTCTGAGCGAGCCTCAGATAGTGAACTATACTGGCAGACTGAGCGTCTACATCCGCTCTCACTTGTGAGCTTTGGTAATACATCACAGACATTCCGAGCAAAATTCCCATCAACGCCAAAACCAAGACCATTTCGATCAAAGTAAAACCTTTTTTTGATAAAATTCCGCTCATTACTTTTTGATTAAGTTTGGCAATTGGTAGATCGGCAAGATGATTGAGATAGCTATTCCGCCAACAAGGGCGGCCATGAAAATCAGCAATATAGGCTCAATTGCGGTCGCAATATTTTTTGTTTTGGTATCAACTTCTTTTTCATATAGTTCGGCAACTTTTCCAGTTGTGATTTCCAGAGTACCGGTTCTTTCCCCAAGTGAAACCATTTTCGTACACATTGGCGGGAAAAGCTTCTCGTATTTTTCCAAACTATCGCCTACTTTTCCTCCTTGCTCCACTTTCTCACAAATTTCTTTCAAAGCTTTTCTGTAGAGAATATTGTCGAGAGTATTGCTGATAATTGTCAAAGCTTCGGTGATCGGAACACTCGCCTGAAGTAACGAATTGATCGTTCTGGAAAAACGAGCAACGTTTGCGCTGATTACGATAGTTCCAAAAAGCGGCATACTGACAATCACTCTGCCCCAAAATGGTTTCATAGCTTTCAACTTGAAAATAACTATAAAGAAAGCCAAAGTCAGAAAGAAAACCGCTGCAGACTGCCAAGGTTTCTGAGTTAAGGTATCACTAAACCCGATCAACATTCTGGTTGGCAATGGTAAATTGGCCTTGAAAGAGCTAAAAATCTTGGTGATTTTTGGCATAATAAAGACGACGATTCCCACACCCATACCGATTGTCATCGTCACGATAATAGCTGGATAAATAAGAGCTGAAACTACTTTTTTTCTGACGTCATAATCTTTTTCTAGCTGTAAATCCAAATATTCAAGAACTTGTTCCAGATTTCCAGCTTGCTCACCTGTAGCAATCATATTGATGAAAATCTCGGAGAAATTATTGTCATATTTTTGCAAACTCTTGGACAAACTCTGCCCAGAATTAATCATGTCGATGATATCGTCATACATTCTTCTCAAACTTTTATCTTTGGTTTGATCGCGAATGATTTCGAAAGATTCGGAAATGGTGATACCAACTTTGATCATTGTTGCCAGATTTTTCACAAAAAGCATCTTTTCCTGCATGCTCATGTTTGGTCTACCCAAAAACCAGCCTTCATTCTTTTCCGCTTCTACAAGCGAAAGAACGATACTGCCATCCTTCAAATGCAAGGACTGGAGAGCAGAATCTCTGGAAGGAGCTTCGATGATTCCGTCTTTTTTTTTGCCGTCTTCGTCTGTGACGACATAATTATATTTTGGCATTTTTTGTTTGTAATTTTTTTATTTGGAAACCTTACGAACGCATCACACGAAGGATTTCTTCGATAGTTGTTTCGCCATTTAATACTTTCATCATTCCATCAGTAAACATAGGAACCATACCTTCTTTTTGGGCTTGGAGATCGATGTCTCTGGCGTTGCCGTTGGTTAGAAGAATTTGCTTGATATCGTCACTGATTTCAATGATTTCGCAGATAGAACTTCGGCCTTTGTAACCGCTGTTTACGCAAGCGGCACAACCTTCGCCTTTGTATAAAGTAAATTTGGTATCAGCCGTGAGTTCCTGATTGGTAATTTGAGCAATAATTTTCGAAAAATCTTTTTTGATTTTATATTTCTCACCTAGATTTTTGATTTCTTCGAAAGTCAGAGTGTATTCTTTTTTACATTTTGAACAAATACTGCGGACAAGTCTTTGAGCGATTACCATTTGCACTGTTGCGCCGAGCAAGAAAGCTTCCACACCCATTTCCAACATACGAGGAAGGGTGGATGCGGCGTCATTTGTATGAAGAGTGGCAAGTACCAAATGACCTGTAAGAGCGGCGTTTATAGCGATTCCGGAGGTTTCTTCATCACGGATTTCTCCCACCATCACGATGTCCGGATCTTGTCTGAGCAATGAGCGAAGTCCATTTGAAAAAGTGAGATTGGCCTTGGCATTTACCTGAATTTGGTTGATGCCTTCCAGTCTATACTCAATAGGATCTTCGATTGTGGAAATGTTTACTTCGGGAGAATTTAGAAGTTTTAGGATCGAATAAAGTGTAGTGGTTTTTCCTGAACCAGTAGGTCCGGTCATCAAGATAATACCGTGAGTTTTCAAAATATTACTCTTGATCATGTTTAGATTTTTGCCAGAATATCCGAGAGCTTCGAGGTCGAGTTCTTGGTTTGTAGAAGTCAAAAGTCTCATTACGGTTTTTTCTCCGTCATAGGTAGGAAGAATGGAAACACGAAGAGTAATTTCGTTATTCTCAAGTTCAATTTTAAAACGACCGTCCTGAGCTGCTCTATGTTCATCAGTACGCAAATTAGCAAGAATTTTTATTCTAGTGGTAATCAATTCGAGAATGGAAATAGGAAGCTCGGCAATCTGTTGCAACAAGCCATCAATTCTATACCTAATTACGATCGTCTCCAGTCTTGGCTCGATATGAATATCAGAAGCGTTATTTTGGAAAGCAAAAAGGATAATGGTATCCACGATTTTTGAAGAATCCTTGAGAGATTCTATTTTGCTTGGATCTTCGAGAACGCTTTTTAGAAGCTTATTGAATTTTTCGTTTACGTCTTTGTTGTAGGCCTTTAAGGAAGCTTTGATTTCTTTCTTTGTGGCGTAATATCTTTCGATTTCAAGGCCGGTTTTCTTTCCCAAGGTACTAATCAATTCCCAATTTTCAGGGTTATTGAAGGCAACTTTGAGAGTTGTACCAGTCGACTGGAATGGAATGACATATTGATTCGCCGCAAGAGTATAAGGCACCATGCGAAGCAATGGCTCAGCAATAGTTTTTTCGGATAATTTCACAAATGGAACTGTGTAAATCTCGGCAATGATTGAGCCGAGTTTATCGTCGGAAACGATTTCTTGTTTGAAAAGAAGTTCGTCCAAAGGGGCTTTTTCCGCCTCAGCCTTCTTTTTCATGGCAGCTAAAGTCTTTTCAGGAATAGCTCCTTTCTCAAGAAGTTTCTGCTCCAATAAAGCTTCATTTATAGGCATTTTTGTGTTTTTGTATTAGTTTTTTGTTTTTAGTCTATAAGATTATAGCATAAAACAGCCGAAAAATGAAGGGTGAAATGTGGTGTTGGGCGGCGGATCCAATGGAAAAAGGACCCGCCGTTGGGCTTAGGGTCCTTTTTTCGCTCGGAAACAATTCTTTTTTCTTT
>CAINDQ010000138.1 GCA_903847465.1 uncultured Candidatus Peregrinibacteria bacterium | reverse complement strand
GCCAATTCACCTTCCGGCGACCCAAAAACATGGACCGTACGGGCATCGGGCAGCGCTTCTGAAGGTTTCAACTCAGTCATTTTCTCCGTATGGACTCATTTATTTGTGAATTGATTTGTTTATATGAAAACCCCTTTAATTAGAGGGGTCTTCGATTGTACAATGTTTTTGGAAAAAGTCAAACACTTTAAGGTCTTTTAGACTGAGCAAACTGAGAATCCGCAGCTTAGGCAAAGCATACAGCCTTCAGCAATTTGGATATCGCAGCCACATTCAGGGCATTTTTTGCTGGCGATAATCTCTTTTTTGTTCAAAGAGAGATGAGCGCGGGATTGGTCTAAGGGAAGTGGTGGAGGAATTACTTCTTCAAAATTTTGTTGATTTTCGATCTTTTTTGCAACTGGCTTGATGGTTGGCAGTGTTTTTTGTTCTGTCTTTTGCTCTTCAGAGTGCAAATTTAATACTTGTTCTTGGCGACTACCATCTCTGTAAACGGTGCAGCCTTTAACTCCTGCTTCCCAAGCCATAATGTAGCCTTGGCGAACGTCTTCTCTGGTTGCGGAATATGGGAAATTGATAGTTTTGGAAATGCTATTGTCCACATGTTCCTGGAAAGCTGCTTGCATTTTGATGTGGTATTCGGCGCTGATGTCCATGGCTGTAACGAATACTGTTTTGATTTCGGCTGGAACTTGGGCAATGTTTTGAAGAGATCCTGTTTTGTAAATTTCAGATTTTACTTCTTCGTTATTTAGGCCGTATTCAGCCAAAGCATTTTCTAGATATGGATTTAGGTACATCATTTTTTGGCCATTCATAACTTCTTTGTAGTAGGCGAGGGCAAAGAATGGCTCGATGCCTGAACAACAATCCGCCAACATGGAGATCGACCCTGTTGGAGCGACTGTTGTTAAGGCAGAGTTTCTCATTTTCAGACTGCTCCCGTTTGGACCGTAGATACTGATTTTCCAGTTTGGGAAGGTATCTTTTTCTTCCGCAAGTTTTGCGGAATAAGAATGAGCTGTGTCATTCACAAATTTCATCACTTGGCGGGCGATTTTTACGCCTTCTTCTGAGTTGTAAGCCACTTTCAACTGATAAAGCATATCGGCAAAACCCATGATGCCAAGTCCGACACGACGATTATTCTTAAAAGTTTTATTGATTCTATCTACAGGGAAATCAGAAAGATCGATTACGTTGTCGAGGAATCTGACGGCTGTTTCGGTAACGAATTTCATTCTTTCAAAATTGATTTTTCCGTCTTTTACGAATTTCCCAAGATTCATTGAGCCCAAGTTGCACACATCTCCATCATGTAGCCATTGTTCTCCACATGGATTTGTGGCTTCTAGACGGCCCAATTCTGGGATAGGGTTTGCTCTATTTGCGGCATCAGGGAAAAGCACTCCAGGTTCGCCATTTCTCCAAGCGGCCTCGATAATGCGATCCATCAATTCGGAAGCGGTCATAGTTTCTTCGATGGCTTCGATAAAGGCGCCTCTGTTATTTCTAACGATGCGGCGTGGTTTCATTTTTTCACCATTCCAATCGCAGAACCATGGTTCTTTGGATTGGCTCTTTACCTCATTCATAAAGGCATCTGTCAGGGAGACAGAAATGTTGAAGTTTACGATAGAACCTTCTTCCCATTTTGAGTCGATGAATTCTAGGATATCTGGATGATCGACACGCATGACACCCATGTTTGCGCCGTGACGACCTTGTTGTTTGATCACGCCAAAGGCTTCGTTATAGGCTTTCATGAATGAAACTGGACCTGAGGCAACTCCTTGAGTTTTCTTTGCGTGAGTGCCCGCTGGACGCAGTATATGCCATGGAAAACCAAGACCTGATCCTGCTTGTTGAAGGAGAGCGGCGTCTTTCAAGGTAGTAAAGATTCCGTCCATGCTGTCTTGTGGATGGAGAACGATGCAGTTGGCAACTAGTCTTGTTTTGCCGCCTGCGTTAGCCAAAGTTCTGCCTCCAGGTAAGAATTCGAAATTGAACATGATGTCGTGGAAAGCGCTTGTGATTTCTTGGATTTCTTCCTCGTTTTTGCCGTAATCTAATTCCACATTAGCGAGAGCTTGAGATGCCGTACTAATTCTCTCCTCTGGTGTTTCGCAAATTTCGCCATTGTCATCTCTTTGTAAATATCTTCCTGCAAAAACTCTCAAAGCGTTTACTGAAAGTGGTAATTTTGTGACTTTTCCTCCTAAAATGTCCTCCTGCGTTTTTCTAATTTTCTTATGCTCCTCACGATAAAGGATGTAGGCCTTTGCCGTTTTGGCATGACCTCCTTCTATCAAAATCTTTTCAATCAAGTCTTGAATTTGTTCAACACTAGGAATGTTTGTGTCGTCTTTATAAAAAACTTCCAAGACTGCGGCTACTTGATTAGAAATTTGGGTAGATACCGTTTTGTCGGTACCACCAACAGACTGAGCTGCTTTCCAAACCGCTTCGGTGATCTTGGCTTGATCGAAGTCAGCAATGGAACCATCTCTTTTTTTAATCTTTAGAATTGGTGACATATTAGTTTTTGTATATTAGGAGGTAGAAAGGGTGTTTTTTTGTGACAAAAGTGATATTTTTCACAGAAACGAGTCTTTCTATATATAGTAGCTGGCTTTTCTAGGGCCTACTATAGGTAGTAGAGTGATTACTATATTATCAGAGGCCTTCAAAATTGGGAAGATTAATTGGTCAAAAGAAGTTGACAGTGAAATGAAGAAAAGTCGTGGTCTAACACTTCTCGTTCTTTTGGCTGATGGATGCTCTTGTTTTTGGATTGTTGGCTTTCTTAGAGAGCTTTTCGAGGATGCTTTTTGAAGGGTTTTTATTTGGAAGTTCTCAAAGCTTCGACGATTTTTTTGCCAAAAGCCTCAGCGGCTTGCGGTCCGTTGGCTGTAATGATTGTGCCATCTTGTTCGACAAGATTGCCAGTATATGTTGCGCCTTTGTTTTCGAGATTTTTACCTTGTCCTTCAAAAGAAGTCGCGGTTTTATTTTTCAAAATTCCGGCATTCGCCAAAATGGAAGGTCCGGCACAAATAGCGGTGGTCAATTTTCCGGCGTTATAAAAATCTTGGGCAAGCTTTAAGGCGGGTTGATATTCAAAATAGAAATGGGCGCCGGGGCCGCCGACAAAAACTATGGCGATATAGTCTTCTTGAAAAGCTTCTTTGAGGAGGAGGTCGACTTCTGTTTCGCCGCCGAGTGAGCCTTTTGCGGTTTGGATGGTGGAGGTCGTGATGACTTCGTAGCCATTATTGGTGAGAATGGATTTTGGGGTGTTATATTCAATGTCCTGATAACCATCAGGCGCAATAACCATAAGTACTTTCATGTTTTTAGGGTGAGCCATGTTGTTGCTACGATTCTAGCTTCTTAATTGTTTCACTATTTTTGGGAGAATTTCGATTACGTAGTCGAGGTCTGCTTTTTTTGTGGATTTTCCGAGGCTGATTCTGATGCTTGATTTGGAAATGTCTTGGTTTTTGCAGATGGCGTTTAGGACGTGGGATGAGCCGTTTTTGCCACTATTGCAAGCTGATCCTGTGGAAACAAAAACGCCGTGGGCGTCGAGTTGGAGAAGCAAATCTTTGCCTTCGATTTTTGGAATATGAATGTTGATGTTGTTTGGGAGGCGGGAATGGTGCGGGCCGTTTAACCTAGCGTCTGGAATTTCTTTGAGCAGATTTTCGATTAAATAATCCCGCAGTTTTTCTATTCTTATACTTTCTTCTTTGTAATTTGATTGGGCGATTTCAAAAGCTTTGGCGATTCCTACTATACTTGGAACGTTGTGAGTGCTGGCGCGAAGGCCGTGTTCTTGAGAGCCTCCTTGCAAGAGCGGTTCGATTTTTGTGCCTTTGCGAATGTAGAGGAAAGCGATGCCTTTTGGTCCGTAAATTTTACTGCCGTTTACGGTGATTAAATCAGCTTGGAATTTTTTGGTGTCGAGATGGAGATAGTCGGCAATTTGGCAAGCGTCTGTGTGAAAAAGGACTTTGTGCTTTTGACAAATTTTGCCGATTTTCTCGATTGGTTCGATGGTGCCGATTTCATTATTCGCAAACATTATGGAAACTAAAGTGGTGTCTTTTGTGATTGCATCTTCGAGCAATTTTGGGTCTACGAATCCATCTTTGTCGACGGGAAGATAAGTGACTTTGAAGCCTTCTTTCTCAAGATATTTGAAAACTTTTAGAACGGAAGGATGCTCGATGTCGCAGGTGATTAGGTGATTGCCTTTTTGGCGGTTGGCTTTGGCGGTGCCGATGATGGCGAGGTTGTTACTTTCGGTGCCGCTGCCGGTGAAAATGATTTCGGAAGGTTGGCAATTTAGGTATTTGGCAATGGTGGCGCGGGCGGAATCAATGGCTTCTTTGGCCTCTAAACCTTTGCTGTGTAGAGATTCGGCATTTCCAAATTTCTCCGTAAAATAGGGGAGCATTGCCTTCAAAACTTCCGGATCAACGGGAGTTGTAGAGGCATAGTCGAGATAGATATTTGAATTTGTCATGATAAAAAATAAATGCAGTGAGAGCTTAGCATAGAGGGGAGAGAATTTTAAGGGGAGAGGTTATCTTTTGTGAACAATATTGTTCTCTGGATGGCCAGCTCCTTGGTTGAATAGGCGTCTTTTTTGTGAGGCAAAGATCATTTCTTCGAGTTGGTCATTGAAGGCTTTATTTGCGTCGAAGAATTTAACAACATCGTCGAAGGTTTTTATTGCTTCCGGATTACCGTCGCCGATATTTAGTTCTGGGAAACCGGCTTTTTGTAATTGTGTTCGATTTGCGTATTGAAATCTAACTGATGGATCATTGGAGTTTCCAGAAGGTAATACCATGTCCCCAAAAGGCGGTCTGGAGGCGCTATAATCCATTACTACTCTTTGTTTGCCTTTAAGTCTTGCAAGACTCATTCCAGTTCCTGCCAAGCAACGACCGATATATGCTCCAGAAATAGTGATGTCTGAGTCTGGAGGAATGATTTTGTCTAACAGTTTTGCATCCGCTTGTTTTACGTTCCCAGAATTGTCTGAGTCAGATTCCATATAGTAAAAGTTCCCTGAAGATTGGCCCAATGTTTCAATTATATTTTTTGATTCTGGGTGTGGCTTGTTATATGTTTTTGGCATGACGAAGATAGTGATTGTGTCTTTTTGCTGAGCCAGTTGTTGATATCTTTGGAATTCTTTAAAAAACTTATAAGCGTTTATACAGCTACCCAATTTGCCATCTGCGGCTTGTTCTTGGATGGCTTTTTTTGTTTCTTGAATCATCATTGCTTCAAATAGTTTCATTTGGTCAAAATTGCGGTAATCAAAACCTTCGACATCTGGCATGCTGAAAAACGGATGAGTGACAAATTGGATTTTTTTACCTTTGAGGATTTCAGGATTTAATTGGTAAATGTCTTTTATGGTTTTATTATTGGATAGGCTATTTTCTTCAATTCTTTGTTCTGCTTTTGCTTTTGAGGCGGGGTCGAAATATTGAGGATAGTTTTTAAGTAAGGCTTCGCAATCGGGGCCAGTGCCAAGGAAGACAAGAGTTTTTAAAATTCTTTGTTTTTGAGTTGTGTCGAGGTATTTACCGCTTAACAGATCAGCGTCTTCACAGTAGGCCAGAAGGCCACTACCTTCATCGCCGCCACCGCCATGATTTTCTCCCATTGTTTTCGCGAAAGCTTCAAATTTCTCGATGAATTTATTTTGGACGTTTTTGGGGAGATTGGCATGTTTGAGAAATGGGAAATAATCAAAGAGATTGTTGAATTTTTCTGAGGCGATTATTGTGTTTAGGATTTTGTCTTTTTGGCTTTGGGTTAGATTGCAGTATTTGTACAGGATGAATCCTTGATTGCCGTAGTATCCCGTGATTTGGAGATCTTCATCTGTTACTGGAATTGTTCTTAGTAATTCTAATTTTGGATTATCGAAGAAATCTCTGTCAATTACGGCATCCAAAATTTCAGCGAGTGTGATCCCATATTCTGCCCTGTTGGCCATGATGATGGTGATGTCGCCAGTTTTTAAAATAGTGTTTTTTGATTGGCTGAGTTTGAGGAGAAATTCGTTAACTAATTTGCTGAGATTATCTGCGTCTTGCATAATTTCGGTTAAGAGGTCGAGTTCTTCTCTTTCTTCTGCGGTGATTTCAGGTTTGTAGAGAAGTTCGTTTCGTCTTTCTTTCATTGATTCAGTTTCATGAAAAATTTCGTCGAGCTGTTGAGAGAGAGATTCTTTCATCGCTTCAGAGTTCAGAAAAGTGTCTTTTGGATTGGTTTCACATTCCGTGGTTTTGAATTGTTCGGAAAAGTTTTTCTTTACTTTGTCGAAACGCTGAGAGAGGTCTTCTAGTTTTGCTTTAGGATTCTCGTTTGGCATCTAAGGAAGTTAGTAACTGATTGCATTCTTTCAATTCTTTGGCTCGGGAAATCTTTGTTTTGATATCTTCAAGTTTTTGTGAAAGTTGGTGATAGGTGGTTTGGATGTTTTCCATGGGAGTGGGTTATAGCAGAATTATGGTTTTGGTTTAGCTATGTTTTGGAATTGGAATTGTTATTGCTTTTTATGCTCGTGCGCTTGGAATGGCGTCTTGGCCGAGACCAAGAAGCTTGCTGCCATTATCCTTGAGGAAGGCGCGAATGAATTCTTCTCTCAATACGGGGGTTGATAACTTTATCGTTGTTGCTTTTGCATCAATTTTTACGAGATATTTTTCAGCAAAAAGAGCCAAGTTTGAATTTTCTGTGTAGGTAGCAGGGATGTCTTTATAGCCAAGAGCTTTACTTGCTTGGTTATGTAATTCGGTCATGAGATCTGGATCTGTGGCTTTCAGTTCTAGTGATTTTCCTGCGGCGCGGAGAGTGATTGGGACGCCATCTAGTTTTGCAGTGGCATCTTTTACTCTGGCTTCGAGTGACGCAGGAAGGGTGTTTAGCTTTTGGGTTTCGCCAGCACTAGCAGGAGTAGGGCCTACGCTTCGTAGAATATTTTGGATGGCTGGAAATTTCAAGAGAGTATCCGTTGTTGATAATTCTAAATTTTGATCTCTTTCGCTAGGGTTACTGTAAAGAGAGATCATAGTGTTTTTTTGCGCGCTTGCAGAAAGATCCATTGAAAGTTGTAAAGATATTTCGTTGAAATTTAGAACTAGGGGATAGGTTACACTTCCATCTATTCTTTTAGGTTCACCAATCTCTGCTTTTATTCCGTGAGATTCAAAAAATTTGGTAACTGTTTTTTGAGTTGCTTTCTCGTCATATGCACCTAAGGATTCCGGAGCATTGGCTGATGCTTTCTCTACTATATAGATCTGTGTTTCGGCGCCTTTTTGGATGGTCAAAATCATTCCACCATTAGGCTTGTGGGAATATTGGATTGTACTAATTGCCCCGGTTGAATTGTCGGAAAGATCGATTTCATTGACTGGTTTTGTTCCATTAATTTCTCTGATTTGATTGCCTGGAGCTGGTTGAATAGTTAGGGCAGAGGCGTCTAATTTTAAATTCTTATTTGTGTCGGATTTGCCTAGTTCGAAAAGAGTTTTCCTGAGGTTCTCCTGAAGGATTGAAACTTTCCCAAGGGCTTCTTGATTGTCCTTCATGAAAGCGGCAACAAGAATTTGTTTGTAGGCTTTTGAGAAAACAATGTTGTTGTGATCTTTGCTTGCCTTGACAACGTCTTTGGCAAATTTTCCGAGTTCGCTTTTTTCATCATAATTTTTTGCTGGTTCTGGTAATTTTGTACCAAGAGCTTTTTCAGCCAAGGTGGCAAATTGTTGAGCGAGTGCGGCTGGAGTAGTGTTTGTGTCGATGGCGATATTATCGATTGCTGAGAAATTTGCTTTATCTAGTTTTTGTCTGAAATCTGGGGAAAGACTTTTAGTGAGACTATCGAGAGTTTTTTGATCTTCGCCAAGGAACATTTTTGTTTTTTCAAGGCCATGAACGGTGTCGGTTTCGTCAGAGTTTTTATGTCCTTTCTTAAAGATGTTTACGTCATGATTTCCTGAAATTGTGATGATTTTGTCGGTTTCATTGTCAAAAATTACGTAGCCAACTTTCGAAGAATCATCTTCGTATTTAAAAATTGGTCTTTGTACTTTCAAGTCGGTGTCATCAGAGGCTTGTTTGATTTGTTTTATAACGTCTTGTCCGATTTCGTTTTGTAATCCTTGGATGCTGGTGTCTATCCATTGTCCTTTCTTAAATTCTACAGAGTTTTTTACATCAAGATCCAGAGTTACATGTTGATCGCTATTTTTCGGACTTATTGTTATTTGTTCTTTTGTGTTTGCGACTTGAATATCCCAATTATTCCCGATTGCTTTTGGAGACTTCATTTCCGCTTTTGTTCCTTTATCAGGGACTTTTGGCGTGTGTTCAATGGAATCAGCTACTTTTACCTGTGGTTTTTCTAAGGTATAGGTTGTCGTTGATTCTGCGGTAGGGTTTCCTTCGGCGAGAGCTTGGGCATTTAATTCAGTTGTAGTGATAACGGTTTTTCCGCTATCTTTATCTTTTACTACGGAGACATTCCTAACAACCGTTCTTGTACAATCATCAAAATCGAGTGTCTGATTATATTCTGTAGATTTTGCACCACCTCGATTTACGGAAATTTCATAAGTTGCTGGGAAATTTATTGAATGGCCTGGGGAGTCAGGGACTGTTCCTTTTGGAAGATTGTCGGTCTTGAGGGTGCCTAGAGTTGTTTCTAATTGGCCCTGATATTTGTAAATAGCTTCGAGCATAGGTTTATTGTCTTGAATGAAAGCTACTAAAATGGCTTCTTTATCTTCGATTGTTAATGGGATGCCATAGTCTGCCGGGATAGCCAAGGTTGGTTCTGTTTTTTCCATTGATTTGACTTTTTTATCCATTGCCTGAGTTCCTTGCGTAAGGGTTTGTAAATAGGTGACCATTTTATTTGTGGCTTCGTCTGCGACTGCATTTATTTTTGTTCCTAAGGCCTCTTGAGCCATTGTTTGTAATGCTTTGCTAATGTGTTCGGCTGGAACAGGACTTGCTTCTGTAAGATTTAAAGTGTTTGGTACTTTTGAGGTAGCAGGTTGTACTCGGTCTGCCCAAGGGGAGTTTTTTAGAATAGGCGCTTTTGAAACAGTTCTTTGGGCATTGTCCACTTTTATAAATTGGTCTCTGTCAGGTCCTTGGATCAAAGCGCGTTTAATAGCCATGAGGTGTTCGGCATCTGTTTTCCCATATGAAATATATGTTTCCCTGCCTACTTCGACGATGCTTGGAGGAACATAGACAGATCGGCCATCGGTATAATTTATTGTCAGAGTGATTTTGGTTCCGCCGGCATGGTTATCTGATCCGATATGAATACTTTTTGCGTTGTCGCCTAGTGGGGAAGTGGCTACCCATAATAGGATTTCAGGATGTTCTACTATAAATTTTTCTCTTGGGGCGCTTTTTAGGCGGTCGAGATTTGCTTGAATGCGGTTGATCTCAGCTTGTTCTGGCGTTGTTTTTTGTTCGTCTTGATTTGCTTCTTGTACTGTTGGCGGTACTTCGGTTTTTTTGGTGTCTTTTTCGGCAGCTGTTGCTACTTCTGGGTTTGCTGCTTCTTTGGCTGGTTTTTCTGGGCTATTAGTTGGGTCATTTAATGCGAGGAATTTTTGGAGAGCTTGTTTGGTTCTTGCTCCAAAATTGCCATCGTTGAATTTTTCTTCCTGGATTCTTGTTTGCTCGGCAAATTCTTTGAACCAAGGTTCAGCTGATTTTGTCATCAAGACTGTTTTGATTTGAGTTTGGAGTTCTTTTACGGCGGCGTTAGTTTTTGGGCCGTAGGATCCATCGACGCCATCTGGTTTAGCTTTGGTTGAAGGAATACAGGTGAATCCATAGAGTTTGTTCATTGAGAAAAGAACTCTTTGTAATTCGTGGACGGGACCATCGGTGCCTTTATCAGATGTGCCGTTCAGGCCTTTTGCATCTGGAGTTGGGATGTTCTTATCTAAGATTGTTGAGATTTGTTCTTTTGTGCGTAAATTTTCGGTGTTTTCGGCAGGTTGGTCTTTGCCTTCAACCTGTGTGTCAGCAGGTGCGGCTTTGGCTGCTTCTAGGGCTTTTGTGTAGGCAACACTTTTTGTTAGATAATTTTTTAAGTCAGAGGGGTTTTCGTTAAAGGATTTTTGGAAGGTAGCGATTACATCTTTTTTGTCCTCACCTTCATATTTTGTTGTAATCTTTCCATCTTTATCGGTGAATAAGCTAAGGTTTTTGATGTCTTCTGTCGTGAATGGAGGTGGAGTTTTCCCTTTGTTTAGAGCTAGCTCAATTTGTTGGTAATTTAATTCGTTAAGTTCAAGTTTGATAGTGCCAGCGGGTGCGGCTTCGGCTGTTTCGGTTTGAGTTTCTATTGCAGGTTCTGCTTGATTGTTAAAAATCCAAGAGTTAATAATGTCTGCAGTGATTGGATTATCGGAATGGGCTTGGTTCCATTTTATGATTGCCGGATTTTTTTCAACCAGTTCGGAAATGACTGCCGCTAAAGCATCTTTGTACTTAATTTTGTCTGGTTCTGGCAATTCTACTAAGGTTTTTTTAACAGCTTCTGCTTTTGCAGTAAATTTATCCTGCAATATTTTTTTTGTGTCTTGCTCGTCTTTTTGGGCCTCTTTCATTCCTTCCACTACGCTTTGGACCTCTTTTTGAGCTTGATCTTGAAATTCTGCTCCCATATTTTTATTTGTTATTATTTATAAATTATCTAGAGAAGTTAATAGCTCGTCAGCCTGATCTTCGTCGTCTTTGTGTTTCTTTTCTTCGTACAAAATCTGAGTCTTTTTTTGGACTTCCGTGAGAATGTCGAGTTTTAGTTCTATTGGGAACTGGTTCTGGTCAGCCATAATGTTTAAATAAATCTTATTATTATAGCATTTTTTAGCCCAAAATAGAAGGCAAAGAGGGGATTCTCGCATGTTAAATTAAATTGACTTTGGTTGGCAATTACTTATACTAGCTCCTGCATTTTGAAAAAGATGCGGTTTTGACAATCTGTGGCGCCATCGTCTAGTGGTTAGGACGGCGGGTTTTCATCCCGTAAACTGGAGTTCAATTCTCCATGGCGCTACCAAATAGTAGCGAGATTTCCGGTCCGAAGTGAAGCTTCGACGAGCTTTGCGAGAGCGAAGCGGAGCGCAGGAAAGCTTTCAAGAAAAATGCCCGCAGCGGAAGCGAGGACATTTTTTGTGGAAAGCTTAGGAAATCCCTATTGAATTTATTTCACCTTATTGTCCTCCACAGTTACATAGGTTTTGGCGACTGTTTCGAGGGATTGCATGGCGCCAACCTTTTCGTTTTCGTCGATTTTGACGAAAGAGGAAACGTCATTTAGCTTTGCTTTGAGGTTGTCGTTTTCGTTTTTGAGAGTTTCATTCTTGATTTTATTCTGTTGAAGTTCGTAACCTTTGCCGGAACTTTCGGTTGTTAGAGCCAAAAAAACGCCTGCCAAAATCACAATCATCGTCGTCAAAGTGATTATTAAGGCGTGAATGGTTTTCTTTGTGGTGGTTCTCAGAGTTTGTTTTGCTCTGATTTTTAAACCTCTCTTTCTGTTGTATTCGATTACTCCCATATATTTTCTTAGATAGAATCTGCTGGGTGATATTGTACAACAATTATTCCAGTTCCTAAAGAGGCCAATTTCCCGAATGCAGCTGAGGACAAATCGATTGATCTTCCAGGGCCAAAAGGACCTCTGTCGTTGATTTTTACCTCAACCTTTTTGCCATTACTTAGATTTACCACTTCCACAATAGTGCCGAATGGTAAAGTTTTGTGAGCAGCTGTCAAAGCATTCATATCAAATTTTTCTCCGGAAGCTGTGCCATGGCCTTGAACCGCTTTTCCGTAGAAAGTGGCTTTCCCAAATTTATAGTTATTTTCGGCAGATAATTTTAAGCGATAAATGATCTCGGCAAAATTTCCACGAGTCATTTTTTGATCAGGAAAAATTTCGTTTTTGGCGCTAATATTCAGGGTTTCTTGCTCTGCGGCGTAGGCTACATATTTGGCGTACCAACTTTCCGTCCCTGTATCCGCAAATGGATAAGCTTTTGGATCTGGATAAGAAATTCCGTCAAAACATTCCAAATACATTTTCAAAGTTTCTACCAAATTTACAGGGCTGTTAGGCTGAAAAGTGCCATCTGGATAGCCATTTATGATGTTTTTGTCTTTGGCGACGAATAAGTATTTGCTATACCAGTTGTCACTTCTTACGTCTGGGAAAAAAGGTTTTTCAGGAAGAACTGTGTTTTCCAATTCTTCTTCAGTAATTTTACCAGTGGTAACTGCAATAATTTTCAAAGCTTCAGCTCTAGAAATTTCTTGGTTTGGCTTGTATGAGCCGTTTTCGTAGCCATCCAAGATTCCTTCATCTTTCAAGTATTGGATTGCCACATAGTGAGAATTCCCAGCTTTTACATCTGAAAAAGAGCTAGTTTCTTCTGCTAAAGATGTTTGGGCGAATGATAAAGTTAGGATTAAAACTAGCAATAATTTTGCGAGTTTATTAATCATCTTTGGGGTTTTAATTGAATGACCACATGACGTGTATCGTCGTCTCCTTCGCTGGTCGTTTCGATGTCGTCAAAGCCTGAACCCATCAAATGTAGATGGATTTTCCTTCTGAAATAAGGCGACATAGGTGGCAAAATTTGTGGTCGTCTGGTGCGACGTAGAAATTCTACTTTTCTTTCAGCAAGGCTTATCACTGTATCCTCCTGACGTTTGCGATAGTTGTCGATGTCTACAATTACGTGGAATTGATTGTCGTTTTTCAGCTTTTCCCAAGAAAGAACTTTTACCAAATGTTGGAGAGCTTGGATGTTTTCTCCATGGTGGCCGATCAGTAGGCTGGCATTTTCACTTTTGATATTTACATGAAAAAGATCTTTTTCTTCTTCAGAAACTTCTAGTTCAGTGACTACTATTCCGAGATGTTTTAAAAGATCTTCGGTAGTTTCCTTTAATACGTCTTCAATATTCATATATGTGAAGGTTAGGATATGACTTTTACTTTTACGCTTGGATCGTTCTTTGGGCCTGGCATTGGGCCTCTATTCACGATGATTTGCTGGATGATTCCGTAAGTGGTCGATGCGCCCCAGTATAGACCCACACCCGCTGGAACTGACGCTGTGAAGACGGCAATCATGACAGGCATCA
The DNA here is from genome assembly GCA_903847465.1 of uncultured Candidatus Peregrinibacteria bacterium. Lineage (GTDB taxonomy): Bacteria > Patescibacteriota > Gracilibacteria > UBA1369 > LOWO2-01-FULL-3 > CAINDQ01. Next base: position 1,115 of record CAINDQ010000138.1, on the reverse strand, counting down.
TGTAGATCATCATAGAATTGGCCATTTCCATTTCGTTCTTATCTTTTTTGTTAGGATCGTTCTCTTTTGCCTTTTGGGCCTTTTTAGCCAAAGAAAGTTTCATTTGGATAAATTGTAATCCGCCGATAATCAATGGAAGTACATATAAATTTGCTTTGGTAAGGTCTAGAATTCCAAGGAAATGGACGTTGATATCTTGGAAGCTGAAGTTCGCATAAGTTGTATAAAGAAGATAAGAATTGTCAGGATTTAGGCCATCTTTGATTGCATAAAACACAGCAATCAAGAAAGGGAATTGGAGTAATATTGGCAAGCAGCTGCCGAAAGGACTGACTTTTGCTTCTTTCCAAAGTGCCATTGTTTCGGAGGCGATTTTTTGTTGGTCGCCTTTGTAATCTTCTTTGATTTTATTCAAACGTGGCTGAAGTTCCTGCATTTTTCTTTGTTCTTTCATCGCTTTTTGAGAAGGCATGATCAGAATTGTGCGGATCAGAATTGTCAGTAGGATGATTGCAAATCCGAGGTCGTGGAAAGGAAGAACATTTGTGAGGAAAATCAGGCCGTTATAGATAGGTCTGTAAAAAATGCCATACCATAATTGAGAGAAAATACCTTCTTTTACAACTGTAAATTCAGGAGTGGTAAAGGTTTCTGCTTTTTCGCCAACTTTGGCTTTGAATTCGATCTTGAATCTGCCCAATTCTCCAAAGAGAGAGTGATTCCAGCTGGTATAAGGAATAATCATTTTTTCTCCTTTTGGGATGGTGATTTCTTTAGCTGCGGAGCAGTCGAATACTGGACTTGTAGTGATTTGTGCCCATTTATTTGCGGCTGTGTCGAATTTGTAGACATCAAATGGTTCGCTTGGACATTCATTTGGTAGAACGATGTCGCTCGCAGTATTGTTCTTTATATCAAGAGTGACTAGCGCGGTGCGAGAATATTCGGTTTTTGTAGTTGTGAAGACGAATTTACCGGCATCTACTACTGTTTGTTGCTTGTTTCCCTGACAGCTCTGCATGGCGTAGTTTATGACCAAAAAAACTGCCAAAAAAATGACTACGTTTTTGACTATGCCGTTAATTTTATTCATTTCCATGTTGTGTTGTTATTTT
>CAINDQ010000137.1 GCA_903847465.1 uncultured Candidatus Peregrinibacteria bacterium | reverse complement strand
ATACAAAGGTGTCCCTGGTAATGGCAATAGATGGTTGAATGCTGCAAAGAAAAATTTATGCTTTAGTGCAAAATCAATAGTTCTTCTGAAATTTTCTTTATCGTCAAAATCAAATCCAAAAAGAAATGTTGCATAAATACCAATACCGGCTTTGTGAATTTTATTAATGAGCGCATCCGTTTCGCCAAGTTTATAATTCCAACTTTTATTCATCTGATCAAGATTTCTTTTATCCATCGATTCAAAACCAATTAATATGTTTTGACAGCCACTTTTTGCAAGTAAATCAAGTAGTTCATCATCTTCGGCAATACTTAATGCCGCTTGTGAAGTCCATCTGATTTTTAATGGAATAAGTGCTTTACATAATTCTTTCAAATGAGTTTTGTTTGCACAAATATTGTCATCTACAAAAAAAATAACCTTGGGTTTTATCTGTTTTATTTCTTCAATAATTTTTTCAATTTTTCTAGGAACATATTTGCTACAATAATAAGATGCTATTGAACAAAATTCACAGCTGTTTGGGCATCCTCGGCCTGCTTCAATAAGTGCGAGAGGCAGATATTTTTTATCCGCATAAATGCTTCTATCAGGTATTTTATCTGAAAACTCAGGGTTACCTTCATAGACTTGCTCTAATTTGTTGTTTTGCGCATCCTCAATAACCTTTTCCCAAACTGGTTCAGCATTCCCTAGGATAATTGAATCAGCGTGCTCTAGTGCCTCGTCAGGAACGGCTTTAACGTGATAACCACCTAATACTACTTTTCGCCCCTTCTGTCTAAAGTTATCTGCAATTTTATATGCTCTTTGGGCCGTATAAGTTTCAACAGTAATTGCAATTAAATCAGCGTTTGTATTATAGTCAATTTTTTCGATTCTATCATCAAAAAATTGAGTTTCAATATCATAAGGAGTTAGGGCTTTTAAAGTTGCGATTGTTAAAGGCTCCATTTTCCATGTCCCGATATATTTTTTCTTTTCTTTTTGCCCCATTGCCGGCAATATAAATAAAATCTTCATCATTAATTCCTATTACAGAGGTATATCACTGTTGTCACACATTACTTCGCGAGTAAACTTTGAGAATTTATTTGCATAGTTTTGATACGCTAAGTTGACGGCATATCTCATTCCCGTAAGGCTATTTAATTTATATCCAAGTCTTTCTGTAATACTGGACAACTTATAGGTCTCTTTCCAGGCATAATCTATTCCTTCATACAATTCTTCAGGAGTCATATTCTTGGGGGTAAAAACAACGTGCTCCACGTCATACATTGCATTATCACGTTCAATAATACGATTTTGTTCTTCAAGTTCTCTGTGGAATGGTGTCCCTGGAAATGGGGTAATGATAGAATATCTCGGCAAATCAATCTTTAAGCGCTGCACTTCATCAACTGTTCTTTTGAAAACATCTTTTTCATCGCCATCACCACCAAAAGCGAAACAGCCGTTAATAGATACGCCAATATCGTGCAATTGCCTTACTAACAAGTCATAAGTATCAGTTTTGTTTACTTTTTTATTGAAAAATGTTTGAGAATTTTGATTTACCGATTCAAAACCAATCAATAAACCTTTGCATCCGCTTTTTTCCAGTATTTCCATGAATTCTTTATCCAGAGTTACAGCTGATGTTGTAAGCCCAAACCAAATCTTTTTCAAAGGAATTAGTTCTTTAAAAAGTTTTTTTGCATAATCCATATCGCTAATTAAGTTTACGTCCGGGAAAAGAATTTCTTTGCCTTTTAAAGTTTTAATCTCATTAATAACGTCTTCTATGGGTCTATATAGAATTTGTTTACCGAACGCTGCCGGATAAGCACAGAAAGAACAAACATGAGGACAGCCCCTAACTGCTTCCATAGTGTTATAGGTAATGTAAGATCTCTTTTTGAGTAAATCTCGTCGAGGCAAAGGTCTTCCTGCAATTGAAAGGTTATTGCAATCTTGATCATATCTTGATTTTAAACAGCCATTTTTATAATCAAGGAGAGCTTGAGGAAAAGTGTGATCTCCCAATCCAACCATTAAAACATCTGCATGTGGCTGTGCTTCATCCGGAACCAGGGATGGATGAACTCCACCTAAAAATACAGTTATTCCTTTTTTTCTAAAATAGTCGGCGTAACGATAGGCCCTAGAGCTTGTTCCAGTAATTGCGGTTATAACGACGATGTCTGCCACTAAATCCAGGGGTATGGCTTCAACTGTTTCATCATAGAATTTTAATTCAGCATTAAGTTCAGGCGGAACCAATGATGCAAGCGTTGGCATCGTAAGCGGAGCATAGTGTAATGCTTTTCCAAAACTCCCATTATATCGATGCATAGCCCCTGCTGGGGATAAAAATGCTATTTTCATACTGTAAATTCTCCCTTAAAATCCCAATCGTATTGATTGCTGAAAAATGTTGGTTTAATATCGCCTAGCTTCAAGCCTCTATCTGTACATATTTGCAAATATTTATCCAATGCTGAAACATGTTCTTTTACCAAAAATATTTTAAACTTTTGAAGTTGATTCAAATCTCGACAATATTTATAATGAAAGTTTTTCAACAATTCTTTTTCTATACCGTCCTCTAACTCCTGAAACTCCTGTTTTTTTATAGCTTCTTTTAATTCAATATACAACGCGTAGAACAATTTGTCATCATTTTTTTTAGGTGCAAACAAATAAAATGTCGATAATTTATCTATGTCGAATTTTTCAAGTATTGATTTTACATGAAGCTCGTTAATTTTTTCACCAAAATAATCGGATACGTTATCTTTTTTGCCAAGAAATTCAAGACAAGGGCAGTCTCCTTTTTTATCGTAAACCCTGACTATATCGCCTATTTCATATCTATACAAACCTCCAGAAGTAGTCAATAAAATTGAATAGGTCTTCCCTAGGTCCAGTTCATGCGTTAGTTTTATCTCAGGGTTAACAACATCCTGTTCGATAAATTCAAAAAAATGGGAATTCACACAAGGAACTATTCCGATATTTTCAATTGGGATTGTCATAATCCCTTCTGTTGCTAGCAGTCCTTTGGGCTGGATTAAAGTTTTAGGAAAAATTTCTTGTAATTTGTCAGCGTAGCCTCTAGCGTTTGCATCTGCCCAGCAACTAATCAGCTTAAGATTTTTCTAAAGTAAAGAAAAATTTATTTCATCCAGAGCTAAATTTTTACAAACTTCAATCTTTCGCTCATCAGAAAAGTTCAAAGATTCTTTAATCTCGTTTTTTAGGGTTTCTTCTATTTCATCTGGGAACGTGTCATTTTTTATATCGTTAATGAATCTAAGAGGGAAATATTAGAACCTATGCATCAACTACCTCTTGATCCACCTGTTTTAATTGGTTTTTTACTTGCACCTGAAGATTTGGTGCTTGCCTTTGCGATAAATTTTGAACTGCCCCCTGCTTGCACATTGGTTTTTGCGCTAGAGGCTGTTTTTTTATCGGCTACTTTTTTATTGATTGCGAATCCCATATGCTTTGTATTAGACCCAAAAATAGCATTAATATTTTATTTAGCCATTTAAAAGGGAATATCAAGCTTTACTTTCTGACTAATGTATAAGACTCCCTAATTAATGTTTGAACCAGGGATGGACTTAGTCTTGTATTTAAAACTAGGGTATTCCAATGTTTTTTATTCATATGAAAACCTGGTAAAATATTATCGGGATAGGTTTCTCTTAACTCTTCAGATTTGTCCGGGTCGGTCTTGATATTGATTCTTGGAGGGATGTCATCCAACGATATTAGTAAAAATATTTTTCCTTTGATTTTATATACAAGATGCTCCGGACCAAATGGCTGACATTCTTCGACATCGTCAAAGCTTAAACAAAAATCTCTTACCCACTCTACATGCATCTTCCCCTAGTTTAAAAATCGAAAAATTAAATTCTTAACAATCCTGCTTTATGTAATGTATTGATTGGTTTATTATCCCAAAACAAATCAAAGTCTTCCAATCCTGCAGCCAGATAATCTGCTTTGATATCTGCCAATGGCATTCCTGTATTGGTATGCACATTTATCTTTTCTAATAACTGAATGAACCAGGTTCCTTTTTGAGGTGCTACATGCATTGAAATCGTATTTTGATTGGTTTCAAAACACAGATTCATTTCTTCCCACTTACTGCCCTTCTTGGAACGTTGCACCATTGTTGAGGATGGCATTAAACCTGTCCAAATGGCTTTATAATTAGCAGCGCCTATTTCTAACGCATCCAACTGTGTTTGGATATAATTTGGTGCAATGCTTGTTTTTGGAATTTTAAATTCAAACCATTTTTGCAATGGTAATTCATAACAAGCACCATGCATATAATTGAGGATGGCTTTTTTTAAACCATAGCCAAAAATTTCATGGTTGGCTCCTGATGGATCAATATGGGCAATATCATTGTTTGCAAAACTGCCAATTTCGTTGGATTGTTTTTTGACT
>CAINDQ010000136.1 GCA_903847465.1 uncultured Candidatus Peregrinibacteria bacterium | reverse complement strand
TTTTGCTTTTTCATTTTTTGCAAAATAATTTCAATATATTTTTTGCTATCCGTGATTCCTTTTTTGCAAACATCGTCTGCGTAAAATCCAATCGACATGTCGCCAATCGCTTGAGAAATTCCATTAAAAAGAGCGTGTAAAATCACGTCGCCGTCAGAATTGGCGCGAAGTTTGTAATCTTTTGGGAACGTAACGCCGGCTAAGACAAGCCCTTTTTTGTCGTTCTCGAAAACATGGCTATCTTGACCTATTCCCACGCGGAAATCGTCCGGCACATCTCCCAAGATTGCTTTTAATTTAAAATAATCTGATTGAGTTGTGATTTTGAAATTGTGTTCATCCGCTTCAATATGAACAACTTTTTGACCGATCGCTTCGAGCAACATTGCTTCGTCGGTAACTTTTATTTTTTTCTTTTCGGAGTTCGCGATCGCTTTTTTAAAGAGCTCGTATTTTGCGGCTTGGGGAGTTTCGGCAGTGAAAAATTTATCGCGATCGTGGGTTTTTACAATTTGTTTGTTCTTCGTTTCTTTCAACGTGGAAGCCATTTTGTGACCCACGATGCAAGCTCCGTGTTTCTTTGATTGCTTAATAACTTCTGAAATTTCTTGAAAAGAGGGGAGTGGATTTGCACCATTGTGAACAACAACGATGTCGTCTTTTTCTATTTTTTTATTCAAAATTTCAAAACCTTTTACGAACGAGGACTGTCTCGTTCCTCCACCCAGAATAATATGTACAACCTTTTTGAATCGATAAAGTGTGCAGATTTTTTCAATCGCAGGTTTGTTGTATTTATTGGCAACGATAATTATTGAAGAAATCTCTGGATGGTCATTGTAAGCCATTATTGGGTAATAAATGACTGGATGTCCTCCTACGGTCAAAAGCATTTTGTCTTTTGACGACTTCATTCTTTCTCCAAATCCTGCTGCTAAAATAATTGCGTAATTCATAATTTAATTGTGGCACATTTTAAAAACCATCGCAAGATCGGGGCTTGATTTTTGAAAATTATACTGTATCATCCTCGTACTCAAAATATCTATAACTTTATGTAAATTATGGCGGAAGTTGGTGCAGAAATAGATTTAGAAATTACGGAAAATGATGGCCGGCCTGACGGTGTTTCTGACGAAGGAAATTCTTCTGGCTTAGAGCCAGAAACGACGGAGGATGACTCTAGAAACAGGGATTTGCAACTCGAGGAAGTTCAAACGGGAACAGACGTAATTCCCCGAGAAAGAGCCGTTTTTGAAGACACGGATGATGCGGTTGAAGCAACTGCCTCGAGCCATGTAATTCTTGCGGACGACACAGACTCGGTAAGACGAGTTGCTAAAATGTTTTCTGAAATGTTGTTTTCGGGAGCAAGTATTGAGGAGTTTGATGACGGGCAAGGGGCTATTGGTAAAATCGTGGAGTTGATGAGTGATTTTAGAGCTGAAATTGAAATGGTTATCTCTGATCAAATGATGATTAATGTCCACGGGACTGACGTCTATAATTATTTGCGAAATGTGCTTGGACTTCACGATGTTCCGTTTTTATTGGTGTCTGGAGGAATGCCAGACCACATGATGGACGCCGTAGAGGAATTGATGAAAAAAGATCCTTTGTTTAAATTATTGCCAAAACCTTACAATCTCGGTCAATTCAAGAAGGTTGTGGGTCACCTGATGGAAACGCGTGCCAGAGTTAGAGCGGAGACGACAGAGAACTAAAAATCTCGAGGAATTTTATTTTTCCGTGGAGGAATTTTTGGATGACTTGTTCTTCTTGAATCAAGAACGCCTTCATCTTGTAAGGATTTTTTTGGAATACGCTTAGTACGACATTTACTCCCTGAAGAATTTCGTGGTTTGGATTTTGGAAAGTAAATTCTTTTGGCTTCAATTTTCTAATTTCACGATTTGGCACTTTCATTCCGGCGGCCAAAAGAAGACCATTCTCTATAGGTTCAGCCATGTTTGGCTCTGATACGTAAGCCATTTTTTCGCCGTCAGTAAATTCCACTATTCCATGGACCATGCATTCTGGATGAATAGTTACTTCTATTTTTCGCAAAGGCAGAAGGAATAAATAATATGCTTCGACAACTTCCATTCCTTTATTGATAAGCGTTGCAGATTCTACAGAAATTTTTGGACCCATCTTCCATTTTGGATGATTCAAAACTTCTTTCACGGAAACTTTTTCCAATTCTTTTCTTTGCTTTTTCCAGAATGGTCCGCCCGAACAAGGAATAATAATTTTCTCTACTTTTTTCTTTGGAAATTTTCGAAGAATTTCAAAAATAGCGTTATGCTCAGAATCCAGAGGGATGATTTTCCCCGGCATTTTCAACAAACTCATTCCTTCTGAAACTAAGGACTCTTTATTGCCAAGGAGCAAGATTTTGCCGGCCTTGAGAGCTTCCTTCGAAGGCTCAATGCCGTGAGTACCGGATAAAACGTTTATTACGATATCGGCTTCTTTTAGAGCCGCCAATTTGTGCAATTTTTCTTCTCCGTCATGAGAAACAAGTACAATGTTTTTTGCAGGCACATCCCATTCTTTGGCTTGTTGCTTGAGCAAACTGCCACTCGTGTTTGCGGAAAGACCGATTACCTCGAAGTATTTTTTGTACTTTTTTAAAAGTTCTAACGCTTGAATTCCTAAAGACCCGGTCGCCCCCAGAACCACGACTTTTTTGATCTGTTTCAGGTTCATGTTGACATTCTACTCGTTTTTTCGTAATATCCAAGGGCTTTTTGCCGAATTGAAGGCATTCTTAAGACTGTAATCATTTCTTATCACTAAGCAGTTACGTATAAATAGGGCGATTAGAGTTCCTACTGTGAGATTGATTTCTGACGATGGAGAACAGATGGGTATTGTTTCTATTGAAAGCGCTTTGGCTCTAGCTGAATCAAAAATGCTTGATCTAGCCGAAGTTGCCCCAAACGTAAAGCCGCCCGTGTGTAAGATAATGGATTACGG
>CAINDQ010000135.1 GCA_903847465.1 uncultured Candidatus Peregrinibacteria bacterium | reverse complement strand
TCAAATATGTTGATTGGCGGTTTAGGAATCTTCTGTTTTTTCTTATTACAACTGCTTGTTTCAAAAGGAAAATGGATTGGTGGCGGAGACCTCCGAATGGGCTTACTGATCGGCGTTTTGCTAGGCTGGGAGAAAGCTTTGCTAGCCTTGGTAATCGCCTACGTTTTAGGCTCTATAATTGGTATATATTTAATAATCAAAGGCAAAGCCACTAGAAGATCAGCGATCGCTTTTGGTCCATTTTTGGTAATAGGAACAACTATTGTAATTTTCTTTGGAGATTTTATTTTAAATTATTATTTGTCATTCGTTTCAATATAATTTAAGCCTAAAAAAAATGCCAAAAATAGCTCAACCAGAAAAAATAAAAGGCACCGAAATACTGCTTCGAAAAATAAAATTATCAGATGCCAAAACTACTTACGAATATTTCAAAGATCCCGATATTACAAAATGGCTACTCTTTCGACCAACCAAAAAATTCAGCTTACAACATCAAGAAGATTTCATTAAAAAAAGTCTAGAAAAGATTAAACAGAAAAAAATCTATCTTTTTGGAATCTCTCTTTTAGATTCAAAAAACATCATTGGGATAATTAGTATCGAAAAAATAAACTGGAACGCCTTGCACGGACAGATTGGATATTGGCTTGCTAAAGAGCATTGGGGCAAAGGCTTAACTCCCAAAGCCGTGAAACTCATACTCGAATTTGCATTCAAGAAAATAAAACTTCATCGAGTATATGGCGCAGTTTTTGAAGAAAATTTAAAATCCCAAAGAGTTCTAGAAAAATCCGGATTCACAAAAGAAGGCATCACTCGCGAATCCGAATTCCGAGACAATCGTTGGCACAACAAAATCAGATACGGTATACTTTCTTCCGAATTTAAAAAATAAAACAAAGCTCATGAAAGCAGTGATTTTAGCAGGAGGAGGCGGCACCAGACTTTGGCCACTTTCCACTCCCGAACGTCCAAAACAGTTTCACAAAATAGCTTCCGATAAAACATTAATCGAAGACGCAGTCGATCGTTTGGATTTTCTAAAAAAGTCCGACATCTACATCGCCACAAATGAAAAACATGTGAAACTGGTCAGACAATTATGCCCAACTATTCCAAAGAAAAACATTATTATTGAGCCTGCGCTAAGAGACACCGCTTCCTGCATTGGGCTTGCGGCAGCCATAATCAAGAAGAGACATCCTGAAGAAGTAATGTCCGTAATTTATGCAGACCACTTCATTCAGAATAAAAAAGAATTCCAGGAAAAATTAAAAACAGCCGAAAAAATTGCCAAAACAGAAAAAACTTTAAACATAATTGAAGTAGTCGCAACCGAACCAAACATCAATTATGGTTATGTAAAACTCGGCAAACTTGATAAGAAAATTGGCCAAACCGAAATTTACAACCTCGATTCATTCGTCGAAAAACCAAACTTGGCAACCGCCAAGAAATTTCTTAAAGCTGGAAATTACCTCTGGAATACCGGCATTTACGTCTGGGAAGCAAAAACACTTCTCAATCATTACAAGAAGCTACTGCCAAAAACTTTCCAGAAACTCGAAAAAATGATGAGTGCTTACGATACCAAATCTCAAGATAAAACAGTAAACTCTCTCTACCCTACCCTTGAAAAAATCTCCATCGACTATGCCATCATGGAAAAAGTCGATCCAGCTCAAGTCCGCATCATTAAAGCTAAAAACTTAGGCCTATCCGATGTAGGAACATGGGAAACCATCTGGAAATTCCTCGCCAAATCCGATTCTCAAAAGAAAATGTACAAACTCTTGGATTGCAAAGATTGCTTCGTGTACGGCGAAGACAAACAAAAAACCATCGGTGTAATTGGCCTCAAAGACATAGTCATTGTCGACACAAAAGATGGCTTACTAGTCTGCAAAAAAGAAGACGCCAAGCGAGTAAAAGAGTTAAGCCAGTTGACTTAGCACAAGAACCGTTCTGCAATCGGCAATTTCCCCTTCCAAAACAATCGTTTATTAAGTATATTACGCAAGAAATTTCGGATAATATTACTTATGGACACAAATCACGAGATTCAAGTTAAACCGAAACCTTGGGGAGAAGAGATCTGGTTTGCCAGTACCGACAAATACGCCGGCAAGATCTTGAAAGTGAAAAAAGGCCACCGTTTGAGCCTCCAGTACCACGAAAAGAAGCAAGAAACTCAGTATCTATATAAAGGACAGGTGAAATTCACTTTTGGCAAAGACAAAGACTCCCTTCAGGACGTAATCCTTAATCCAGGCGACAAATTTGACGTCCATCCTAATACCATTCATCGCGTCGAAGCCCTAGAAGATAGCGAAATATTTGAGGTTTCTACTCCTGAACTAGATGATGTCGTGAAACTAGAAGACGACTACGGAAGATCAGGCAAAGGCAATAACGAAGAGCTAGATCAAAAATTGGCCGCAGATGGAACCGTAGACACCGCAAAATAACCATTATAATAAACAAATTAATCCTATACCCAACTATTTATGAAAAAAAACTTTCGTCTAAAAGTTGCAGCGATCATCGTCACAGCCCTTTTCCTGGGATTTTTCAATCTTCCTTCAGGAACACAAAAGGCAATCCTTCCATTTGCACCGGATTGGATGACTAAATCCAGAATTCACCTTGGCCTAGATCTACAAGGAGGATCTCAATTAGATTACAAAATTGATCTACGCAAAGTTCCAGAAAAAGACAGAGAAACCATTATCACTGGCGTAAAAGATGTTATTGAAAAACGTGTTAACGGCTTAGGAGTCGCCGAACCAAACATTTATATTTCAGATGAAGCTGGCGAAGTGCATATCATCGTGGAAATAGCTGAAACAGGAGTTCTATCTCAAGAAGACGTCACAATGTATCTAGGAAAAGACAAAGTCTTAGCTAATTTAACAGATGACGAGAAAAAGACCGTCAGTTTGGAAAAGGCGAAAGCAATCGTAGGAAAAACTATTCAGCTAGAATTTAAAGAAGAAAAAACAACCCTT
>CAINDQ010000134.1 GCA_903847465.1 uncultured Candidatus Peregrinibacteria bacterium | reverse complement strand
TGCAGCAAAGGCGTTCCAGGACTAGAAAATTTACAACCACCAATCGATACTATCGATACAGCGACAACTCCTAGCGAGGAAGCAGCGGAAGGCACAGCAGAGAAAACTGTGGAGGGTGACAAAACAACACCAGCAGCGGAAGCCGCCGCCACTGGTCTGTATCCTGATTCAGCTGATGCTACTGCAACAGAGGCTACAACAGATGGAGAGCCTATGCCAATTCCAACTCCGCCAGTGAAAAAATAAGCGGAAACCCAAAGAATAAACAGCAAAGAGCAGTCCCCTAAGGATTGCTCTTTTTTTTTACAAATTATATGATAGGCGGCGTGAGTTAAATATTTTTGTCCTTATTCCCCCATTCCAAATGAAAGTAGCGATTGTACATGATTTTCTGATGAAGCTCGGCGGAGCTGAGCGCGTGGTAAAAGCTTTTGCGGATATGTATCCGAATGCTCCTATTTACACGATGCTTTATGACGAAGAAGCTGTCGGCAAAGTTTTTCCAAAAGAAAGAGTGCGCACTTCATTCCTGCAAAAATATCCAAAATTTATCCGAGATCGTTATCGTTTTCTAGTTCCAAAAATGCCTAAGGCAATTGAAGAATTGAACTTTGAAGGATTTGATTTGGTAATCAGTTCCAATACCGCTTTTAGTCATGGAATCGTTACTCCACTAAATACAAAACACGTTTGTTATTGCCACTCTCCAATGCGCTATGCGTGGGATTGGGTGAATGAATATCAACAAGAACATCACATCTCTGGCCTAAAAAAATTGATTTATGCGCCAATGATGAAGAGTCTCCGCGAATGGGATAAAGTCGCAAGCGATCGAGTCGGTTTGTATCTGGCAAATTCCAAAAATGTGCAAAAAAGAATTAAGAAATATTACAAAATGGATAGCGTGATCGTTTATCCACCGGTAGATACGGAAAGATTTACGACTAGTCGGGACCATGCTGGATATTTCCTGATCGTATCGACCTTAACTCCGTACAAAAAAATTGATCTAGCGGTGCAATTATTCAATAAAATTGGTAGAAAATTAGTGATTATTGGCGACGGACCACACAAAGAATATCTCCAAAATATCGCCGCTGATAATATCGAGTTTTTGGGATTCAAAGATGATGCGACGGTCGTGGAATATATGAAAAATTGCCGAGCTCTTATTTTCCCAGGAGAAGAAGATTTTGGAATTACTCCTGTGGAAGCAATGGCTTGTGGAAAGCCCGTTTTGGCTTATGCCAAAGGTGGCGTTATGGAAACAATGATCGAGGGACAGACTGGAGAATTTTTCTATGAGCCTACTGTAGAATCGATGGAAGATGGGCTTTCTCGCCTCATGTATAACGAGAAATTCTACAAACCACGTAGCATTCGTCTGCATTCTCAACAATTTTCAAGAGAAATATTTGAAAAGAACTTTAAACAGGCTCTCAAGTTGTGCTAGTATTGGACTCCATTTACGGAAAATTATGGAATTAGTCTCTTTGTATCGCAAATATAGACCACACAATTTTGATAATCTTGTGGGACAAGATTTTATCAAAGATACGCTTACAAATGCCTTAAAAAGCAATCGAGTTTCGCATGCTTATCTGTTTTCCGGACCTAGAGGAACTGGAAAAACTTCTACCGCGAGACTCTTGGCGAAGGCTTTGAATTGCACAAATCTGGGAGACAATTATGAGCCTTGTAATGAATGTGAATTTTGTGAGGATATCAATAATGGCAGATTGATTGATTTGATCGAAATTGATGCCGCTTCAAATGGACGTATCGATGAAGTGCGTGATCTAAAAGACAAAATTTCCTTTGCGCCGACCCGAAGTAAATACAAAATCTACATTATAGATGAGGTCCATATGATGACCAAAGACGCTTTCAATGCTTTATTGAAAACGCTGGAGGAACCGCCAAGTCATGTTTATTTCATTTTGGCGACAACAGAAGTTCACAAAATTCCTGACACGATTATTTCCAGATGCCAACGTTTTGATTTCAAAAGAATAAATACAAAAGCGTTGATGACACGCCTAAGTTATATCGCTCAGAAAGAAGGAATTCAGGCTCAGGACAGCGCTTTGGAGCTGATTTCTAGATATGTGAATGGCGGACTTCGTGACGCTATTGGCTTACTTGAACAATTAACAATTGATAAGAAAATTGCGCTTGAACAGGTGCAAGAAATTCTGGGAGTTTGCAATACGAGCTTACTCGTAAGTCTGTATGAAGCTTTGATTAATAATGACGTAAAAAATGCTTTGAATATTATCAATGACCTGCACAATCAAGGCAGTGATCTGAAACAATTCCTGCATGAATTTATTGATTTATTAAGAGAGAAAATGCTTGAACATATTGGTGACGAGGCATTGGAAAAGGCCAGTCGCCTAATCACCATGATTGAAATTTTCGAAGAAACAAAAGCGATGCAAGAAGTGGATATTCCTCAGCTACCACTAGAAATTGCCGTGATAAAAATTACCGGAAATTATAGCAGACCAGCAGTAATTGATGCTCCAATAGTGCAAGAAACTGAAAGGGCACATAAACCAATCGAGAAAGAAGAAAAGAAAGTGGTTTCACCTGTGACCGAAGCTATCGCAAATAAACCTGTAGAGAAAAAAGAACCTGAAAAAAACGAAAATGAGAATGTGGTTCCTCTTACCATAAGTTATTTGAAAGAGAAATGGCCTCGCATTACCGAGCGTGTGAAGCATCCAGCCCTGCGCATGTCTCTCCGCAGTGGTACGCCGTTAATCGTTGATGGAGTAAATATCACTATTGAATTTGATACAAAGTTCCACAGAGACAAAGTGGTTGAACACGAAAATCGTGTTGAGCTCGAGGCAATAATTCAAAGTATTTTCCAAAAATCAGTCAGGATTGCAGCGACCGTCAAAGCAATAGAAATAAAATCCGTAGTCGCAGATGAGAATGGAGCAGAAAATGACAATGTCGAAAATGAACAATCCGATCAGGCTTTGGAGATTTTTGGAGGAGAAGTAATTGAAGAATAAAAAGCTTCTTCGGTGATTACTTTTATGCCAAGTTTTTCGGCTTCTTTTAGTTTTGACCCTGGGTTTTCGCCAACTACTAGGAAGGTGGTGTCTTTTGTGACCGAAGAATGGATTTTGCCACCATTCTTCTTGATCAATTCTTTGGCTTGATCGCGAGTCATGGAAGTCAAAGTTCCTGTCAAAACAAAGCTTTTCCCACTTAATTGGCCTGTCGACTTTAGGCTTTCTGTAGACAAAACGATGCCTACTCTATAAAGCTTCTCTAGATATTTTTGATCCGGTGGATTATTGAACCATTCATAAATGACTGCACCGGTTTTGTCTCCAATACCATCAACATTGGTGATGTCTTCGAGAGAAAAACTTTTGGCAGTTTCAATCAAATCGAGAATAGAGAATTCTTCTTTTTCGTCCACAACAATGTCTTCGCCAAACAAAGAATCCTGACTACTGATAGCCTTCAAACGTTCTATTTTCTGATCTGATTTCTTGGCGTGACTGACTAAAAATTTTGCAAGATCATAACTCCCCTGTTCTCCCAGAAACCTTATCCCTAAGGCAAAAAGAAAGTGATCGAGAGAAACTTTCTTGGCTTTCTCAATACTAGTGATTAAATTTTCAGCACGTTTATCCTGAAACAAATCCAACGTTAATAAATCTTCTTTTTTTACTCTAAAAATATCAGCTGGATCCTGAATCAATCCTTCATCAATCAACTGAACTACTAATTTGTCGCCAAGGCCATCGATGTCAAAAGCTTTCTTGGAAACGAAGTGACCAAGTCCTTCTTTTTTCACGGCATAGCAGTCAATATTTGTGCATCTATAAGCTGATTCTCCTTCTTGCCGGACGATTGCTGATTCACAGACAGGACAAGTTTTTGGGAATTTAAATTCTTTTTCTTTGCCGGTGCGTAGGTCTTTTAGGACTTCAACTACTTCTGGAATTACGTCGCCAGCTTTTTGAATAATGACAGTATCGCCTATTCGCACATCTTTTTTGTGAATCTCATCTTCGTTGTGAAGAGTGGCTCTAGAAACCACTGATCCAGCGACTAGAGTTGGCTTCATAACGGCAACTGGAGTAATTGCCCCAGTGCGTCCAACCTGTAAAATAATATCCAAAATTTGAGTAGAAACTTTCTCTGCTGGGAATTTGTAAGCGATGGCATATCTAGGTGCTTTCGCGGTAAATCCCATGACTTCTTGTTGCGTAAAATCGTTTACTTTTATCACCACTCCATCTATTTCATACCCAAGATTTTGCCTTTTCTTATGCCACTGCCCGCAATATTTTATGACTTCATCAATCGTGCCAACTTTTTTGTAATGCTCACAAACTTTGAGTCCCAGTTTTTGAAATGTTTGCAAAGTTTCTTCCTGAGATTTTATTCTGCCGGTCAAACTATTCTTATCAATGTGATAAAAAAACATATCCAATTTCCTACTGGCGGCGATAATCGGATCAAGCTGTCTTATTGAGCCTGCTGCGGCATTTCGAGGATTGGCAAATGGTGGCAGATTCTTGGCTTTTTGTTCTTTGTTCAAGAGCTCCAAACTTTTCTTTGGCATATAAACTTCGCCCGAAACTTCCATGTCGACTTCTTCATTTAATCTCAAAGGAACTGATTCAATGGTTTTTACAGAATGAGTAACGTCCTCGCCTTCCACGCCATTTCCACGGGTCAAAGCTCTTTGCAACAAACCTTTTTCGTATTGAATTGTAATATTCAAACCATCAATTTTTAATTCACAAACGTACTCAATTGGTCCATTTACTAATTTCTTGATTCGCTCACTCCATTCTCTAATTTCCTCATCACTAAAAACGTCCGAAAGACTCTTTTTTGGGCTCAAATGCTTCAATGTTTTGAATTTTCCAGACAAAACACTTCCCACTCTTTGCGTCGGGGAATCTTTGGTAATTAGCTGTGGAAACTCTGTTTCAAGCTCAATTAACTCCCTTTTCAAAGAGTCGCGAACAGATTCGTCGACCTCGGATTCGTCCAAAACGAAATATTTATAATTTAACTCGTTAATTTTTTGGCGCAATTTCTCGATGCGAAGCTGCGCAATTTTCTGATCCATAATTGATTTAAACCTTGTTTTCGTGGTATAATATTACGATATTTGAGACGAAATGTATAATTAATTTTGAATCTTAGCAAAAACAGCTATAATAATCGTAAATGGCAGATAACACACAAACAAACAGCACGACATCTCAAACAGGAGCAACAACTTCTACTTCTGATATTGCCGTAGATAAAAATAAAACTGCCGAGCAGTATCTAAAGGAGGCTGAAACAAAGTATAT
>CAINDQ010000133.1 GCA_903847465.1 uncultured Candidatus Peregrinibacteria bacterium | reverse complement strand
TTCAAAAAAAGACACAAAAAAATACGGCATCGTTGATCCAAAATCAACAAAAGGTCGCACGACCGAATTAAGAAATCTTGTTGAGAAACCAGACCCAAAAAATTCTCCATCAGACCTCGCCATCACAGGCAAATACATCATCACTCCAGAACTGCTAAAAGCTCTAGAGCAAGCCACTTCGGCCACCCACGACAAAGAACTCAGACTCATCGACGGCATGCGCAAATTTATCAAAACCTCTCCTATATACGGCTATGAAATCGAAGGCACTCGCTTCGATACAGGCGACAAACTCGGCTACCTCAAAGCCATCACTCATTTTGCCTTAAAAAATTCTTCACTAGGCAAAGACTTCAGAAAGTACCTCAAGAGCCTTGATTTATAAACGATTTTGGAGTACAATTTGATGATTTCATTTAACGATGATTTCACAAAAACTAAAAACAAAAACATATGGGCTCTACCGATACACAAAATCCTCTTATCGAGGAAGCTGACAAAATGAAGAATGAAGGAAAGCACGTAGAAGCAATCAATCTTTGTGAAAGAATTTTGTCCACAGATCTAACTTGCCGCGAGGCTTACGAAGAAATCGGCGACAACTATCTGAGCCTAAGACAATATGAAAAAGCGGAAAAAGCTTTGTCTCACGCTTTGAAAATCGACAAGAATAGTGCCAATGCAAATTACCTTCTCGGATTCGTTTTCTCTTGCACAGGCAAATGGGATCAATCAGTAGAACTACTCGAAAAAGCTGATGTTTTATATCCAAATCATCCAGAAATCTTGCGTTGTTTGGGATGGAGCATGTATCACGATACTGAAAGAAAAAGAGGCGTTATTCTACTTGAACGCGCTTTATTCCTCGCTCCCCATGATCCTTTGATCTTGAATGACCTTGGCGTTTGTTATTTGAATGAAAAGAATTTCGATCGCGCCGGAGTCCTATTCAAAAAAACTCTTCAAATTGAACCAGGCAATCAGAAAGCAAAAGAATGCCTGAACGCCGTAAAATTCTTCCAAAGAGAATTTGATAAGTTGAGAGAAAAAAAGTAGCAATTCCCTATTGAAGCCAAATTCTCTCCCAGCTATAATATTTTTGTCATTTACCCCATTCATATGAACAAAAAAACGCTTTTCATTTTACTTGCCACACTTGTTGTAATAATCATTTTGATTCTTTTAGGACTCAAAAGTTGCACTCCTCGTGTAAAAGAACAACCCATCGCTGACGCAACAGCTGCAGAACAAGCCAAAATCAATGTTGAAAGAAACAATTTCATCAACGCTAATACCGAATTTGCTTGTGAACTTATCAAGAATCCTGCTTTAAAAGATGATGAAACAGCTAAAAAAACAGGCGTACGTGATACTTTCAAAAAACACAATCTACCAGTTGAGGACAATGCTTCCATGATTGCTTTGTTAAAAAGATACGAAGGCGATACTGAAATCACAACCATCGTAAAAGAAAACATCAAACCTTGTCTTCAAGGTCAAGATCCAATTTTCGTGCAATAAATATGGAAAAAATTCTGGAATGTGTGCCAAATTTTAGTACCAGCAACCAAAAAACAGTTGCTCTTATTTTGAAAAGCATCGAAAAAATTCCGAATATAAAAATCCTAGATTCTACCTACGACCCCGACCACAATCGTTCAGTAATTACCTTCCTTGGTGAACCAACCCAGGTCATTAAAGCGGCTTACAAAGCCACAAAAACGGCCGCGAAACTAATCGATCTAAACAAGCACAAAGGAATTCATCCTCGCATCGGAGCTACAGACGTAATTCCTCTTATTCCCCTAAAAAATATTTCCACAAAAGAAGCCATCAAATATTCCTTCGAACTCGGAGAAAAAATTGCTAAAGAATTAAAAATCCCGGTATATTTTTATGAGAAATCCGCCACCACTCCAAAAAGAAAAAACCTCGCCAATGTCCGAAACCTAGGCTACGAAAACCTCAAAAAAGAAATCAGAACAAATCCAGAAAGATTTCCTGACATAGGCAAAAAATCGCTTACTAAAGCCGGTGCCGTCGCCATTGGTGTTCGTGATATTTTAGTTGCTTTCAACGTAAATCTCAAGACCTCTGACCTCGAAATCGCCAAAAAAATCGCCAGCCATATTCGTGAAAAGAATGGTGGATTCAAAAACGTAAAAGCCCTCGGTTTATTCCTAAAAAAACGCAACCTCGCCCAAGTTTCCATGAACTTTACCAATTACAAAAAGACTTCTCTCGCAAAAGTTTTTGCCGCCATTAAAAAAGAAGCAAAAAAATATCACACTGAAATTCTCGAAAGCGAACTGATCGGCCTTCTCCCCAAGGCAGCCCTCAAAAACACCTCCGCCAAAAAACTAAAAATCCGCGATTTCTCAGCCAAAAAGATCCTCCCTTTCGATCTTTGATTTTGCAATTAGTAAAATTTCCAAATTTTCCGATTTTTTTACTTTTTTACAAATTGCCAAATAGACCACCAGCACACCCAGCTTCGACAGTTTTTTCAAACCCCCTATTCCTAAAACCATAATCAGATTGCAAAAATCCCCTCTTTTCTGCATAATACGCTCTGCTCTTAAACAAGTTTGAGTGATCGCTGACGACTAAAGCATGTTCTTTACAATCAGAGGAAAGTCCGAGCACCATGGGAAAAGCAACCGGTAACACCGTGTCATAAGGCGTAAATTCATAAGCGCTTTAGAGGGAAAGTGCCACAGAGACAATACTAATTCTGCTTTAACAGAATGAAAGGTGAAAAGCCTCACTCACGTGAGGACACCTCGCGGCCCTTAAAAGCCAAAAGGAAGTTGGTAAACCCTGCTTGGTGCAAGGTGAGATGGAAAGATATGTTTCGCCCCAAATCTAAACATATTTTCTCACCGCTAGATCTCCGCAAGGAGGCAAGATAGATGGTCACACCCCGTTTTACGGGGAACAAAACTCGGCTTATGATAACTTTTTTTAAGAGCGGTTTTTGAAAAGTCCTTATCATTACTATGAAACGATTCGAAATATTTTTTGGCGTAATCAAAGTCCCAGTAGATTTTATTATGACAATTTTGGCGTTTCTTGCCGCATACGAATTACGTCTTATTACAGAGCCAATTCGCGGTATTGCCATGCCAATCGACTACAGCATTCTTCCAACTATTCGAGAATATTTAGACTTCAGTATTTTTGCTGCCATCACTTTAGTCGTGATTTTCACCATCGGCCGAATGTATTCATTCAAAAGCACGGTCAGTTTTTTCAAAGAAATAAATCGTAGCGTTCTCCTCTGCATCATCTGGGCCATGGCCATGGTCACTTATTTCTTTTTCACCAGAACATTCCCCTTTTCACGTTTGGCTATCATTTATAGCTGGGGGTTGGCCTTCGTTTTTATCGCTTTTGGCAAAGCTTTAGTGAGAATGGCTGAAATCATTTTTTTACGAATGGGAATCGGAAAACGTCGCGTTATT
>CAINDQ010000132.1 GCA_903847465.1 uncultured Candidatus Peregrinibacteria bacterium | reverse complement strand
TACACCTACTGGAATTAAATTGAAGGTAGTCTCTTATACCGCAGGCAACGTTTTACTTTCAACAAGTCTAAATTTGAAAAGTGGTGGAACAATTTCTACTCTTTCACTTAACAAAAATGTTCCGGTCGTTGCTACGTTAACAAATGGAACAGTGTTTACGACAAAGTACACAGAAACATCTGATAAATATGGAGCTTTTATTCAGATTGAATCTGAGATACCGCCTGCTATGTCATGTGGAAATTCTGCTGATGAAGATGGATTATACAGTGCATGTATTGGAGATACTATTACGCACTATCCTACTGGAATTAAATTGAAGGTAGTCTCTTATACGGATGGAAATGTTAAGCTTTCCACAAGCATTGATTTGAAAAGTGGTGGAACTATTCATAGTCTTTCTTTGAACAAGAATGTTCCAGTTGTTGCCACTTTAACTGATGGAACGGAATTCAAAACAACGTATACGGAAACGTCTGATACACATGGAGCTTTTATTCAGATCGATTCTGAAATACCACCTGCTATGTCATGTGGAAATTCGGCAGGTGATGACGGATTGTATAGTGCATGTGCGGGAGATACTATTACACATTGGCCTACTGGAATTAAATTGAAGGTAGTCTCTTATACGGATGGTAATGTTAAGCTTTCCACAAGTATCGGTTTGAAAAGTGGTGGAACAATCCATAGTCTTTCTCTGAACAAAAATGTTCCAGTTGTTGCTACATTAACTGATGGAACTGAATTCAGGACGACCTATACAGAAATGACTGATAAGCACGGAGCTTTTATTAAAATTACATCTAAAAAACCTGCTGTGGTTGTTGTTCCGGTAACCCAACCTGTTACGACACCAACAACGTCAAAAAACAATTATGAAAACGAGGTTATTACCGCAGATTCTGGAAAAAATCCTTTCTCAGATACAGACATGAATACTTTGTTAGGGGTGGCTGCTTCAAAATTACATTCTCTGGGTATTATTGGCGGATATCCTGATGGTGAGTTTAAGGGATCTCGACCTGTAAACAGGGCTGAAGCTGCTAAATTTCTGATGATTAGTTTATATGGCGAACAACTTCCTAATATTGCCAATAATGGCAAATTCTGGGATGTGCTGGATGGCCAATGGTATACCCCATACATCATGAATGCTTATGCAAATGGTATTATGAGTGGTTATCAGGATGGATCTATTAAACCGGGCAACACAGTGAACACGGCGGAATTTCTGAAAATGTTTACTCTCACATTTGGTCTTGAACAAAATCTTCCATATGATTATACAGACGTGCCGAGTGAAGCTTGGTACGCTTCTTATGCTGGAATAGCTGAAGAATACAAGCTGTTTCCGAATCGTTCTACTGGATTACTTCCATCTAGTCTTTTGACTCGTGAAGAAGTTGCAATCGCTTTTTATAATTATCTCCTCAACAAGTAATTGTGTGAGGCAATAAAACTTAAAAACCCCTCGTGAAAAAATGAGGGGTTTTTTGTTGTTATGCTAAGAAAAACTTAATACTTTTATAAACCATATCTACGGCAAAGTACACAAATGTTAGAGCAAAAAGTTTAAACATAATCGGAACAACTTTCGGGTTGGAAAGAGCTTTTCTAAATTGCGAAAATGCCACAGCAACAAGGACTGTGGAAATTAACCATCCGATTTCGACGAGGAGGAGGAATAAATAATCGCCGAAAGCAATTTTCTCACTTAAAAACATGGCTTTTGGTACACACACGGTGATCCAGAATGTCCACAATACTCCATTTGCCATGATCATTGCCGAAATTTTGCCAAGACTGAAATGAACTTTCTCCTCTGTGTCGATTTTGTGCACTTTCCATATCGAGGTTGAAATCCAAATCAAGATGACGGCGCCGACAATCGAAAGTCCTTGAAAGAAACTCTCAGATAAATTCATGTACGAGAAAGCCAAGAGGCTGATTAAGGCGACGATAGTTTCGGTTAACATTGCCCATAAAATGATGCGCATGCTTTTTAGAATTCCGGATTGGAGGATTTCAGTAAAGGTGGCTGCCAAAACCGGGCCGGGGATTAGGCCGCCGATTAAGCCGAGGATAAGGGCGTTTATTAGGAGGGTGAACATGGGGCTAATTGGTATTTACGTTTGGTGTATTGATTTTTTTAAAATGGTTATTTGCAATCTTCTTCGCAGTTACACTTGTTTTCGCCATTATCAACATCACAAGTATCGTTTCCACACTTGGCACATATGCTCAAGCCTGTTGGTCGAGGGGGTAATTTACAATCGCCATCATAACCGCCACCCCATCCGCCTACAGCCTTCAATCCTGAACAACACGAACTTGGCATACTGGAAGCGCCTATCGTTTTCCCTTCTTTAGCGCATTGTAAAGGAGGCTCTGCATTGCTTGGAAAATCATTAATTTTTATTGATTGAATCAGTCTATTGAATAATTCAGAATTGTCATCTTCTTCAAAAGCATCTGAAAAATTAATTTGATAAAAATAAGAATCTTTAGGAATTGCGTAAGTCCAACTTCTAACTTTAATTGCTTCTCCATTCTTTAATGGCATGTCGAATTTTGATTTAAAATAAATAGACTTAATGCCAGCGATATCTATTTCTTGAGGCTCATCAATATATTCAAAATTATTAAGGATATTTTTAAATTGTTTAGCGCTTTGAATTAGTGTTGCCTTGAATTGTTTAAAATCATTTGTGGTGGCTGATCTCAAGTTAACTTGTATGGTTGGAATCATCCCCGCATGTTCATCAGGTTTATATTTTGTATAAATGACTAGAGGGACCGATCCTTTGTGAGTTTTTAACATTTCATCAAGTTCGGCATTTGATAATTCAAATTTTGATAAATTGTCATAAATCATTGAATCTGTTTGGCTATACCAATTTCCTGGTTTATCCATATAGAAGCTATTTTTTGCATTTTGTTCTTTTTCTTCCTGATTTGCGCATCCAGAAAGTAGAATAGAAATTGAAACAAACAGGATTAAGAGTTTTTTCATAGTAATTGTAAAAAAGTAATAAAGTGGATTTTTAATTATGGATTTTTGATAAATTTGTCATTGGCCTCATCATACGTAAATATTTTTTCGTCGATAGTAAGCTGAACCTTATTTTTTTCTTGGTTTTGAAGTAATTTAAATTCTGGGTCTTTATTTTTTGATGAAATGGATAATGAGGCTTCAGAATTATTTGATTTCAGCGTGCCTAAATGTACCGAAGCAGAGTCATCCCACACCATTTCAAGACGGAAAAGCTCTTTGTTCCCGCGACATACATGTCTAATTGTTGGTGCGTGATTCATTCCATTGAAATCCTCTGATGAAATCCATAATTCGTTATCAACAGATTTTTCATCGTCACACCAAAGAATAACCTTGGTCTCCATGTTTTTCGTTTCTCTACTTCCTGTTATTTGGAAAGATTCAGTTATGATATTTATTATATCCTCGTCAAAATAATTCAATTCTCTGTTTTTATGAGAAAGACTAACTCTAACGCTATCACGACTTCCTTCGAATAATTTTAATAATATAAACTGATGGTTATCCTCTTTAACAGTCGCTATGTTGCCGGACACAGTGCATTGCATTTTGAATTCTGGTAAATTTTGATAACCATCAATCCATGCATCACAAAATAAATTTAGCAAACGACTTATATCTTCTTTGGTAAGATTAGAGTCATTGCTAAGTATTTCCAAATCGTCGGGTAAATATCCCTTAATAGCATCTAAATTAAGGCCAAAGTAGATTGTATAGGTGTTCAAATCATCTTTCAGGCTTATATGTGAAGTTTTATAAATAACAGAAGGGGAGAGCCAAATAGGACGATCAAATTTGATACGAGTTTGATCATAGGTTACGTCCTCGGAAGGTATTTCGTAAGATTGCGTTGTAATTAAATTACTTTCTTTTTGAATTACAGGGGTGCTGAAAATATTATTTGCGTAAGGAATAAACCATGTAATTTGACGACAAAACCCTCCACTTTGATCTCCAAATCGTCCGGCGTACCAATCTCTTGAGGTGCAAGCAATCAGGTATGTTTCTTCTATTCCTTTCTTGGTAATCTCTATTTTGTTTAGGTTTGGAAACTGATCTCCCTCTTTCAGGAGTTGATCTTGATGAAGATAGCCTTTGGGTATTTGGAAATCTTCGAAATGGCCACCAGTTGTTTGGCCAAAAATATAATAGCCATTTTTGTTTCCTTTCGAGTCGCATTTGCTAACTAGTAATTCTTCTTTTTTATCATTTCCCAAATTAACAGCTTGGAAAATACAAAATTTTGAATCAACTGTTCCACCGCTAGCTGTTGCTTCATCCTTTTTTATCTTGATCCATTGATTCGCCTCCTCCTTGTAGACATTCACATAATGAATTTCTCTTACGTCATTTGGTTCTATAACAACATTAGGATTTTTGTATTGAACAGCAATTTCAGGCAGGCCGTCGCCTTCCAGATCCACCTTAATTATTTGCAAATCTTTAATATTCTCAGGAATATCTTTTTTCCAATCAGGGAACACTTCGTTGGAATTGTTGATGTTTACTGTTGACGCAGTTTCAGAAATAAAATTAACATTGGGATCCTCAGTTTTTTTGTCTTGTGGGCTGTTTACACAACCATTCAGTAATAAAATAATCATAAATAACACTGCGGATAGAGATGATTTTTTCATAAGTTTGAAATTACTGGTTCTGCGTGCTTTTGGCTGTATGCTAGCTTTTTGAATTGTTACGGGCAAGGGAAAGGCTGAATTTTAAGTTTGGTTGGTATAACGGAAATGCGGCTGGATGTGGGGATAGCACGGTTGCATTAATTGACTACGAATCGATTGGTTCGGGTTCGACTCCCGATATCTCCACCATCTTAGACGCAAAAAGCTCCCTTAGTGGGAGCTTTTTTGATGACACTGTGCATCAATTGACTACGTGAATATATTTTAGCATTTTTCTTAGGGGGATTTCAATGTTTTTGGTTAAAGTTTAACTACATTGGTTCAGTAGGGAAAACCTAGCTTTTCTACAAAAAATAATCGTACTGCTTCAACGGGGTCCGGCTCTTTTTTCTTGAAAGTTTTGCTCCTGACCGTCGCAACTTTCAGCGAAAAAAGCCCTGCGTTTCCGAGTCTACGACTCGTCCGCTTCGGGACGCCTACCTCTCCGCTATTCTGGAGCCGTTGAGCGGGATTGAACCGCCTACCTCGCCCTTACCAAGGGCGTGCTCTACCAAATGAGCTACAACGGCCTAATTTTCCTAAAAATTTTCACAAAAGCGGCCTTGATGATAGCGAGAGACTGCGCCTTTGTCAAAACTCCGGGCAGGTAGGAGACACCCTCTTCAATTTTTCGAGGATTGATTAGAGGATTTCTCCAGTCCTTTATCTATTTCTGTCGACTATCTTACTTATCGGGTACGGCATTTGCAAATAGTTTCGCTATTACTCATTCGGTTTCGTTTGACAATAAGCCGAAATCGTATAAAATTCCTTTGCTTTAGAAATACATACAACTAAATCCTATATATATGGCGAAAGGAAAAAGTCAGTACTGCACATGGTTTTGCAAGGAATGTAACCGTGCAAACTACGTTACTTACTACGACAAAAAAAGAAACGACGAGATCGTAAAAGAGCTTAGCAAATTCTGTCCATCATGCAGAAAACACGTTGACCACAAGAGAAAAGACACAAAGAAGGGAAATGGGTAAAAATCATTAGGTGTTTTAAAAAACTGTATTATTTGGTACAGTTTTTTTGTTATACGCTGTAAATAAATCTTAAACTCTATTCCTATGAAAAAGTTTCAAAGTGTAATCGCTGGATTGCTTATCACGGCTCTTTTGCCAATTGCCGGCTGTAGTCTCTTTAGCGGGCCGAAGGATGCCAATCCGGAAGCAATTCTGCCACAGGATGTGATGGGTGTTTTTGCAATTGATCATTCAAATACGGAGCAAGTGAAGAACATGGTGGAGCTTTGGGATAGAATTCCGACGACAGGCTTTGGGGAAGGCTTCAAGATGGGATTTGTCGAGGGAATGAATGGACTGGCCAAGACTATGTTTGAAGATCCAAATAACAAAGCGATTATTGAGGGAAGTTGGAAGATTGTTTTGGGGGTGAAGGTGCCTGCTGATACAGCCAAGTTTATGGCGATGATAAATGCTGAAAATATAACTTTTGGAAGTGAAGGAGTTGAGGTTTTCGTAGGTGCAAAGTTTGCGGAAGCGGATAAGGTGCAGGCTATTTTGGACCAATTAACCAAGGATCCAAAAGAGGAATTGAAGTTTGTGGGAGACGAGAAAAATCCTGTTTGGGAATTTCCACAGGGTGAAGGCAAAATGATGATTGTGCGCTATGGGACTTTATATTTCCTTGCCACAAGTGAAGCCGAAAAGCAGGCAGTTATTGATAGAATTGAGAAACAAGAGGGCTTCGATCAAAGTGAAAAATTCATAAAAAACATGAAGCTTTTGGGTGAAAAAAATCTAGGATATGCTTTCTTGGATGGTGGAGTGTTTGTGCCTTTGTATAAGGCGGCGATGGATTCTTTGTCGGCCAATATTCCAACGGGAATGTTTGATTCAATCAAAGATATTTGGGTTGTTTTCTCTGCTGATGCGGACGGAGCGCGATTTGTTTCAAAGACTTATCTGGCAGGAACGAAAGACGTTATTGATAAATATTATCCGGCATATCAGGCAGGTTTGGTGAAAAAAGTTTCAGGGAAAGGCGTGATCGCTTACGCTGAACAGCCATCTCTAGGCCTTTATCTTGAGGATTTTGGAAAAAGTTTTGCCGCTGGATACAAGGCTGAGCAGGATAAACAAATGGCGGATGATTCAGAGTTTTTTGTTGAAGAAACGCCTATGGTTGAGCCTGAAACACCTGTTGTTGAAACCACTACAACACCTGACACAGAAGTTCCGGTAAAAAGAGTTTCTAGAGAGAGCGGATACAAAAGCACGATAGAACCCGATCCAAATGAAATAGTGCCAATAGAGCCAGTAATTACTCCGATAGTAGACGATACTAGTTCTTTGAAAAAATCGCTCGAAGAAGCTTTGGTCGATCCATATGACACAGTTTTGACTGAACTTGCAAAGATTTCTGAGCTTACTAAGGATGATTTGAAGAAAATATTTGATAATCCTTATGCGTTTGCGGTTTCTAATCCAGGAGAATATGTGCCAGCGATTTCTTTCTATCTGCAATTGGATTCAGCTGACATAGAAAATGCGAAAAAATTGGTTTCTTCTGCGGCGACTTATGCTGATCAAGTGCTCTTGGAATTGGATAATTTTTTGACTTCTTCAGGGATGAAGGGGCTTGTTCAGAAGGAGGTAAAAATTGTGGATGGTGCTGGAATACAGAGAGTGTTTGTGGATTGGACAAAGATGCCTACGGGACAATTGGAACAAATGAATATGGCGACAGGATTGAATATTTCTTTGATCAAAATTGAGCTTTATTATGGGGTAATGGCGGATGGCACTTTTGTTTTCGCTTTCTATCCTGATTTTACAAATGATTATGGAAAAGAAGTGATTGCGGATAGCACTTATTACAAAGAAGGAATCAGTCGTGCTGGAGAAATTTCTGGTAGAACTGTTGCGTTTGTCAGAACAGAACCAATTATTGCCTTGGCAAATAAATACATGGCTCTTGCTCAAAAGGCGGGGATGCTTAGCCCAGATATGACTTCCATGATTCAGACATATATGGCGGTAGCTTCAGCATTCAACAGCATGTTTAATACTGATGTAAAAAATGAGGATGGAATAATGCAAAGTGTTTATTTGAAAATTGATGAGGTTGTGCTTTCTTCTGAATTACAGAAACAAATTGATGCTGCGGTGGCCGCTTCAAAGAATGCTGCGGAAGCACAACAAAAATTGAAGGAAGAGTTTGATAAACAGGAGGCTGGGTTGGACGCGCCTGATGCCGCCGCGTTGAGTGCTGGTGGGAGTGGTTTACTTGGAGCAGGCGATATTCCGGCAGTTGTCTCGGAAGCGACGGAAGATACGCTACAACCTACAGATAGCGTTTTGCCAGAAACTGTTCCTACAGAAACAAAGCCATCTGGTTTGTAATTTACTAGCTAAGAAGTAAGGCTTTTGCTATATTCTCATCTGCAATTTTAATAGTTTGCATACAGGCCCATAGTGTTAATGGTAGCACACCGGTCTCCAAAACCGTTAGTGAGGGTTCAAATCCTTCTGGGCCTGCCAGAAATCGCTTGATAGACAGGGCTGGTATTTTATGTTTTAATATTGACATTCTAAGGAAAATTATGTTTAATAAGGACTACAATAATTTTTAATAAAAAAATGTATGGCAGAAGTTGCAAAAGATTTAAATGTTTCAGTTGGCTCTGGTGCGGAGATTGTTGATCCTAAGGCTAATGCTGAAGTTGTTGATGTTGCTGATTCTGTTCCGGCGGCTGTTGCGGATGAGGTAGCTGGTCAGGTTGTGGCCACTACTGCGGAAGTTGAGCCTAAGCCACAGAATAGGGTTGAAGAATTTGTTTCAAAGATGCGTTTGCTAGCCGACCTTGCAGAGCAAAGTGCTAAAGAGCCTGCTTTACGAGCAGCGGCTTTGGGTGCACTTATGCTGACTTGTAAATTTAGTGTGACTGGATTTGATAATGAGCGCTTTTGCAAACTAACGTTTGCAAGTCTTGAGAGTCAATTAACAAGAACAAGTGGTCCTCTTGGTGAACTTTTCTGCGATTTAAAAGAGCGTTTTGGTGCCAAGTTTAAGGCTGCTTTCAACAAGGATGATTGTATGGAACTGGTTATGGTTTCTGGTTGTCCTACAGTTGATCAAGTCAGAGCTCATATTGAAAGAAAGGAAAGAGACAAATGGGCTCAACATTATGAGTCAAGAATGATGGAAAGAAGAGGTGGTTATTAGAAGGTTAATGCAGAATGAATTTATCTTTTTGTTGTCGAATGCTCTAGTTTGTAAGCGTCGATTGCGGCTTGGAGGTTTTTTAATATTTCAGGATCCTT
Organism: uncultured Candidatus Peregrinibacteria bacterium; assembly: GCA_903847465.1. GTDB lineage: Bacteria > Patescibacteriota > Gracilibacteria > UBA1369 > LOWO2-01-FULL-3 > CAINDQ01. Next base: position 7,746 of record CAINDQ010000132.1, on the reverse strand, counting down.
CTGGGCCTGCCAGTATACAAAACGATTAAAACATGGTATAATACACGCTAGGATTATGTATCATGTTGTATGTTGAAATCAAGAATGGATTCAGTTAGGAAAACGGTGGAGAGGGCGATGCCTGATTCAGTTCATAGAATTTTGGCTCGGGTAGAACGCAAAGTTATGCGTGCTATTGATTTTGTTAGTCCAGCTCCGGCAATAGAAGGAATTCCTCGTGATGAACAGGAGCAAAGTTTATGTCGTTTAGTGGCTTTGAAAGTGAAGAGGGCTAGAGGAGCAGAACTACCTTTTGCTGATTTGAAAAAGTTGGCATTAAGCGATGTTTCGGCATTTCCAAAAAATAGTGTTTCGTTTGTTCCGAGAAAACTGGAGATTGATACTGGCGTAAGGCCTTTGGTTCAAGCGATTAACTCCAAGGATTTTCTTTTTAGCGCAGGTTCTTGTTCTGGACATATGCCAAAGCATGGAGCTTTTGACGATTCGGGATTTGTTGCTTTTTATATTGATGAAAAGTACGAAAAGACTGCTGATTTTGTTCAAGAATTGGAAAATTTTTGCAGAACGGAGTCGGAGAAAGACCCCGAGTGTACTTATACTTTGGAAAACGCCGGAACGGAAACTTCTTATTTTATTAGTTGGGCATGGAATAACGAAGTTTATCAGCGAAAAAGGGCTATAGCTGCCGATGATACTTTGGACATGGAACAAAAAAAGGAACTCTATTTTAATTTGTACGAAGAGCAATCAAGAGTTACTCCGTTGGCCAGAGAACTTGATATTCATGGTCGCCATATGGCCTTTGTAGAGAGATTAACGAAGCTTATAGGCGATTTTGGGAATAGCGCAGAATAGTTTTTTGATTGTGCTAGTCCGCAATTTGTTTAGAATGGATTAGTACGATTTTTTGACTATATCTTATGTTCCAATCTCTCATTATTACCCTACAGGAAACCTTGGAAGCGGCACTGATTGTGTGTGTGCTTTTGGCTTATTTGAAAAAAACTGGGAATGGTCAGCAGAATAAATATGTTTGGTATGGAACGGGGCTTGGAATTTTGGTAAGCGTTGCCTTGGCTTTTGTTTTTAATACTTTTCTTGGTGGATTTGAGGGGAAAACAGAGCAAATATTTGAGGGGAGTGTAATGTTGATTGCTGGAATCCTTTTGATCTGGATGGTTTTGTGGATGAGAAAACAGGGAACGAACATTTCTTCTAATTTGCAAAAGAAGGTTCAGTTTGATTTGGATCGTGGGCGTTATTTTGGTCTTTTGCTCTTGGCTTTTATGGGCGTGGTGAGGGAGGGAATAGAAATGGTTATTTTCTTGAATGCGATTGTGGTGGAAGGAAAAGGAGCTGGAGTTTTGGCTGGTTGGATTTTGGGAATTGTTGGGGCTATATTGATCGCTTTTGCTTTATACAAGGGTGTTGTCAAATTCTCTCTAAAAAAATTCTTTACGATAGCGAGCGTGTTTTTGGTTCTTTTTGCGCTTGGATTATTTGTTCATGCGTACGAGGAATTTGCAGAAGCTTCATTGGTTCCAGAGCTTGAGACCTTTGGAGTTTAGAAACGGAGTTATTTTTTATGCTCTAGTTTGTAAGCGTCGATTGCAGCTTGGAGGTTTTGTAATATTTCTAGATCATAATCTTCGCGGCCGGCTATATTGACGGTTTCTCTTCTTTTTTTACCGAGAGCCTTGGTTTCGTCGGAATATTCTTCTGGTTGTATTACCAATGCGATATCTCCTATGGTGATTATTTCCACTTCGCTATTCAAAGGTTGTCTGTTTCTTGGCTTCTCAGCCAACTTTTGCCTTGTTTTTGCTTCTGCTGGAGTAAGGGCGTTTCTTAATTTTACTTCCCATCTTTTGTATAACGTTTCGGGATATTGGCTTTCATTTACAACAGTCCATCCATCTATTTGCAATGGATATTCAGTCATTATCGTTAATAATTTCCCGTCTGCTGTCCTGGCGCATTGAGCGTGAACTTGGGAATCTCTGTTGAATATGCTTAATTCTTTACCATTAGGTTCTCTGCTTTTTAGTTTTACTCTCCCGAAAACATCAAGTCTTGACCTGACAGATGTGCAGGACAATTTTTCTAGAGGAGCAATAGTTTCAAATTTTCCCGTTCCTGTAAGAGGTGGTTTTTGAGGAATTATCTCATCTTTTAACACTTGTTCTTTTGGAATGGTCAAAAGTTTGGCTTCTTCACAAAGGTTGGCAAGCACTTGAGTTGCTTCGTTATTCGTTAATGCTCGTAATAGGCCTTGGATTGCCTTTTGGGCTACGGTTGCACGTATTCCCAGCGGTTCTGGTTGAGAGGACGTAGTTTCGGGGTCAACAGTCGTTTCAATTCTTCTGATTGAGCCTGGTTTTTTTTCTTCGTTGGCCATTTTTTTGGCAATTATCTTGCTAGGAGAGGTTTTTACCTTAATCCTGGGGAATTGTCAACTGCCAGATGTTGTTGGCGGTTTTTTCTTTTGGCTTTGACAAATAAATAGGGGAAATAGTATGCTCATCCCCTTTACATTTTAATTATTAACTTTATTTATTATGCCTCCAGAAAAAGGTTCAACAGAAAATGATTTGCCAGCAAAGGGCTCTCCAGAAGAACAAGATTTATTAAGGGATCTTGGTTATGATCCAAATAGACAATTAAATACAGAACTAACTAATACGCCTGTAGACTTGAGTTGTCTTAGAAGTGGTGATTTGGTGGCAAACTCGGATTTGGCCAGAATAATGAATGATGTTCGTAATTGTCCAGCAGCACAGATTGAAAATGTTGGATTAAAAAATCAAAAAACCGTAGATGCAAATACTCGAGTTTTTGATCAGAATCGTGTGACTGGGATTCCAAAGCACGCTAAAAAGGCGATTCAAAAAGAGGCGGCAGTTTCTGTGGGGCAGGCTTTGCCTCAGAATCAACGTTTTCGTGGAAAAATGGAGAAGAGGTCGTTGACTCGCGTGGAAAAATTGCAGTCGAGAGTTTTGCTTCCTGCAGTAAAGCGGTTTTTGGCTACGGATGAGGCTTTGGCTCAGTTCGAAAAAAAGGGGTTTGTAGCAATACCTTTGGAAGAGATGAGATTTTTGAATGGAAGAGAGCTTTTTACCTTAGGTTGCGATGATGAAAGGAATTGTTGGTTTGAAGATGTGGTTATGAAAGAACTTGCTCCTCAAATTTTGAATTACTTTAATAGTGTAATTGCGCCACAATGGAAGAAGAAAGGTCGTTCGGCTATTTTCGATGTCAAAGGATTGCTCGAGGAAGGAATGGAGGTTTTTTACAACGGAGGAAATGAAGACGTTCTTGGGGCTACGGTAGAGCAAATAGGGCATTGCATAGTGATTGACGTAATCTAAAGAAAATAATACAACAAATAACCCGTCTTATCGGCGGGCTATTTGCGATAATTTTTTGGAAACTATACCTTTGCTGCTGTGAAGTCAGATTCCTTCACGAATGCAGTCAATGAACGGCCGTCTGTTGTCTCAGCTTTGAAAGCATAAGACGTGCGACCTGTCTTCTTGTTCTTGTAAGTTACTTTTTTTGTAACTTCTGCTGTGACAGCTTTTTTTGCTTTCACATCGTAGAATTTGTGTTGCATAGGAATTGTTATTAAGGTTTTCTTAATTGTATGATGAAAATTCCCATCTGGCAAAGCAAAATTGGAAAATTCTCGGGGAAAACGACTAGAACATATCTTCTTCTGTTGGCTCGTCTGAATCGACAACTTCGACAGTAGCTTCAGCAGGCTGCATGTTTTGGGCTTGTGCCTGAGGATTTACGATGTCGGCGAAAAGAGGAAGTCCGTAGAAATCTTTGATTTTGGCCTTTGCAGGTTCCATTGCGTAGCGGTCATTTTCGTTCTCAATTGCTCTTGAATAAGGCATGAAAATGAAGGCATCGTCGAAAGCTTGTTGCATTTGCAAAGCAATAGCTGATCTGACGGCGTTTATATTTGCAGGCATTTGAACCCAGAATTTTATTTGAATAGCGATGGCATTGTCTGTGAAATTTTTGAAAACGATAGAATGTTTTGGACTTTTCATTACTGCTTTTTCATTCATCAAAATCTTTTCGAAAATTTTCATCGCTTTGGAGATATCGCTACCATATCCGAGTTTTACAGCGATTTCCAATCTGCGCATTGGATAGCGGGAATAGTTCGCAACTGATTGAACCATGATGTCTGAGTTGTAAATTGTGACGTCACGATTATCGAAAGTTTTCATGCTAATTGATTGCAAATCCATCGCTTCTACACGTCCGGTGAACTGTTTAATTTTGACGATATCACCAATTTTGAAAGGGGATTTAAAGAAAATTAAAATGCCGGCAACGTAGTTTTTCATAATGTCTTTCATTCCATAACTCAAGCCCAAAAGGCCTACACTAACCAATAAACTGACATCAAGGCCAACTGTTTTCAGAGCTAAAGTTAGAGCAATCACCACGACAAAACCACTAGTAAGTTTTTCCATCAGATTTAGAGCTGTTCTTTGTTGTTCATGAGCAGCTTCCATATTTTGGAACTTACTTTTTACATAGCGTGTCACAAAATAAGCAATAACAAGAATTATCGCCGCTTCTATCACGTGAATAAAACCTATGACGATGTCGCCACTGATTCCACCAATGCCGAAGCTATCGTTTCCTGAGGACGCACTTGAGGAACCGAAATCGGTGTTTGATTCTGATGTGCCGCTATTACTTAGAGTTGCCATTTGATATTTGTTTTACAACGGATTTTGTTGTTTTTATCGTATTATTATAGCAAAAAACGGCTAAAGGTTCAAGTCTTGGGGCTACGAAATGTACTTGGCATTGGCAAAGGAGGCTGAAATTGCTATCATTTCCTCTCTTTTTTGAAGAGATTGACCAAAAAAATATGCCACGAGAATTAGCCGTAAGTGATTATGATACAGAGAGTACGGGCCAAAAAGTCTTGTTTGATGATGTGGTGAAAGAGGTTTTGGGGGACGAAGGCGGAGAGTCTTTGACTTGTGCGGATATGGATGGGACTCTTTTTGAGAATGATTTGGGCGTTTTGGTTTTTTTGGAAAAACTTTCTGATCCTACTTTTTGGACTCTTTCGGAGGAGCAATTTAGGAGTTTGCTTTTACCAGAAAAATATCAGAGATTGATGAATACCGGAGCGATGGGAGAGGGTGTTGAGGGAATAGATAGGGCAGATTGTATACTGGTTTTGATGCTTTGGGAGGACATCGTGGATTTGTATAAACTTCAAAAAGTTTTCGTAGAGAAGGATCATAAAACAATGGGGCTCGAGGATCCTTTGGTGAATGAATTTGCGCGAAAAATGATTGAGTTTGATAAATATTTTATGAAGATGGATTCGGTTTTGGTTCATCGACCAGAGACAAATGGGCAGTTGCTTATGCGTACCAGATTTTTTGCTGGGAAAAATCAAAAACATGTAGTGGGTTTGACGAAAAAGGCTTTGGACCGAAGAAAAAAAGATAATGTTACGCTGGCCGTGTATCCGGAAAATAGACTTGTTGTTGATCAAAGAGTGGAAAACCTTCCCGACTTATATTGCGAAAGAGAGATAAGAGACGTTTTGGATATTAGAGAGATGATTGAAAGGTTGGTTTTAGTGAATGGTTCGGAGGCGAGAGTTGTTACTACGAATTTGCAGCAAATTGCGGATACAGCAATAATGCGTACTTCCTACGATGAGTTTTTTAGAAGAAATTCGGCGATTGGTAGTACTTTGAAGAGGGATGATGATGGCACTTTGCACCCAAAGATGAGTAGGGGACCAGTAATAGGAGACATGAAGGCGCGAGTCGCAAGTATGCTTATGATGCAGACTAGGAGAAGATTATTGGTGGCCATGGGAGATTCTCTTTCGGATGGGCCGATGGGAATGTTGAGTTTGAGTAATGGTGGATTGTTTGTGGCGGTTGGGAAAGATTATGAAAGTACGCGCAGAAAATTTGCTCCACTGATAGAGGCTGGAAAGAAATTAGGTATTCCAAATATAGGGAAAAGAGTTTTGTTGGTTGATTATTAGGAGGTGGCGATTTTTATTTTGTCTTTCTGGATTTTGCCAAGAGGAGGGCTTTTTTGATGCTGACAACTGGCAACATGGCGCATTTTATTCGGGCTGGATTTACTTCGACACCGAGCATTTTAAAAACTTCTTTTTCGGAAATTTTCTCTACTTCTTTTAAGGATTTTCCGATCAGTTTATCGCTAAGCATAGAAGCGCTTGCCGTGGAAATGGCGCATCCTTGAGGGTTTATTCCGATGTCCTTTATTTTGCCTTTGTCGTCTAACAGCAAACTGATTTCAAGTTTATCGCCGCATAGCGGATTTACTTCGTGGATTAGGACGGAGTGCTTTTTTAAGTGACCTTTATGATGAGGATGCTTGTAATGATCTACAAGTATTTCTGAAAATAAATCCATATTATTTAAAAATTCTTAAAGCTTTTTTGAGAGATTTTTCGGCCTGATCAATGTCCGATTTATCATTGTATAAATAAAAACTCATTCGATTCACTGCAAAAACTTTCAAGGCTTGCATGAGTGGGGCGGCGCAGTGCTGACCAACACGAATACAAACATTGTCTTCATTGAAAATTGTGGCAAGATCGTGAGGATGAATGCCTTTTACGGAAAAGGAGAGAATTCCGCTTGAGCAGGCCATGTCTTCAGGCGTGTATAAATAAATTTCTTTGTATTTCGAAAATGTTTCTTTGGCATATTTCAGGAGTTCTTTCTCGTGTTTTTCAATATTTTCCATACCAACTTCTTTTAGGAATTCGATCGCTTTTTCGAAAGCAATTACGTCGGCAATATTTGGTGTGCCTGCTTCAAATCTAAAAGGAACTTCGTTGTATGATGATGAAAATTGGCCAACCTCTTGAATCATCGAACCACCATAAAGGAATGGAGGCATTTTTTCGAGGATTTCTGCTTTGCCGTAGAGGATGCCGACGCCAGTTGGGCCGAGCATTTTGTGAGCAGAGAAAGCCAAAAAGTCACAGTCCAGATCTCTAACATTTGTCTTTGTGTGAGGTACGCTTTGAGCACCATCAATTAGGGTTTTTGCGCCAATTTTTTTTGCTTCGGCGATGAATTTTTTGATTGGAACTATGGTGCCGGTGACGTTTGAGAGTGCGGTAATGGCGACAAATTTAGTTTTTTTCGTGAGGAGTTTTTTGTAGGCGTCGAAGTCTAAAGTCAGGTCTCTTTTTAGTGGAATTATTTTGAGTTTTGCTTTTTTCCTTTTTGCTAATTCTTGCCATGGGACCAGATTGGAATGATGTTCGAGGGCGCTTACAATGATTTCGTCACCAGCTTTTATGAAGGTGTTGCCATAACTTACAGCGACCAAGTTTATTGATTCTGTAGCGTTTTTTGTGAATATTATTTCTCTGGAATTTTTGGCATTTATGAATTTGGCAACTGTTTCGCGGCAATGCTCATATGCGTTTGTTGATTCCTCTGATAGTTCGTAAATTCCTCTATGAATATTGGCGTTGGAATATTCGTAATAATTTTTCAGGGCGTCGATAACGGCTTTTGGTTTTTGAGTAGTGGCACCGTTATCAAGATAGACAATTGGTTTGCCGTTTATTTTGCGAGAGAAAATCGGAAATTCTTTTTTTAGTTTTTTAGAATTTAGCATAACGTTGTTTATTTTATTCTCATTAGTTGATCAATTACAAATTGTTTTGTTTTTTGATCGGAAATTTTGGAAAGATCG